>CAYGTG010000564.1:0-5798 GCA_964352485.1 uncultured Nannocystaceae bacterium
GCACGCCCAGCGAGCTCCACCGCAAGGCGGTCGAGAACACCAGCGGGGTCATTCTAGAGTTGCCCCCATTTGGTGGACACTTTTCAAGCAGCCACAGCGGCGTGCTCTGTTGTTGAGTTGACGGCCTCGAACTCCGCCGGCGTCGCGTAGCCGATGGACGAGTGCAGGCGATGGTTGTTGTAGAAGAATTCGATGTACTGCGCCACCGCGGCGGCCACATCTTTGCGACTGAGCCAGTGGTAGCGAAGGATGAGTTCCTTCTTCAACGTGGCGAAGAAGCTCTCGGAGACCGCGTTGTCCCAGCAGTTGCCCTTTCGAATCATACTGCAGACCGCACCGACCGAGTTGAGCAGGGCTTGGTACTCGGCGGAGGTGTACTGGCTTCCGCGGTCGCTGTGGCAGATGAGACCAGCTGCGGGGCGGCGCCGGCCCAGAGCCATCTTCAGAGCATCGACGGCGAGTTCCGCTCTCATGTGGTCGGCGATGGCCCAGCCGACAACGCGGCGCGAGAAGAGGTCGATCACGACGGCGAGGTAGCTCCAGCCGGAGGCGGTCCAGATATACGTGATGTCCCCGACCCACTTGGTGTTCGGAGCGTCCGCGGTGAAGTCGCGCCCGAGCACGTTCTCCGCGACCGGGTCGTCGTGGTCAGAGTCGGTCGTCCTCACGAACCGGCGCGGAGCACAGCCTCGAAGGCACTGCTCGCGCATCAGGCGAGCGACCCGCTTGCGCGAGACCGGCCGTGTCTTGCGCAGCTCAAGTTGGACTCTGGGACTCCCGTAAGTGCCGCTGCTGGCCTCATGGATAGCCCTGACCTCTTCGGACAGTTGCTCGTCTTCTTGGCGTCGTTTCGACGCTGGTCGGCTCCGCCAGGCGTAGTACCCGCTCGTGCTCACCCCCATCGCCCGGCACAGCGTTCGCGTTCGGAAGTTGGCGCTCTCCGTGCGGATGAACTCGAACTTCACGAGCTTTCCTTCGCGAAGAACGCTGCCGCCTTTTTTAGTATCTCACGCTCCGTCTTCAGCTGCCGAACTTCCTTGCGGAGCCGCCTGAGTTCTTCGAGGTCACCCGACTTCATCGTCTCGCTTCCTGATTTTTCTCGAGCTTCTCGCGCGTGCTTCACCCAGTCTGCGAGGGACGACGGGTAGATGTCTAGACCCTCCGCGACGCTGCTGACGCTTCGCCCCTCCTCGAGCACAAAGCGCACGGCATCAGCCTTGAACTCTGGCTCGAACTTTCTTCTCTTTCTCTTGGACACTTGGCTCTCCGATTCTCTCGCAGGTTGGGTGTCCACCAAAGCGGGGCAGCTTCATACTGCTAGAGACGCCCGTAGGAGAACCTCCCTGAGTCGTATCGGATCCGTAGTGGGGAGCTCGGCGGCCATTCGCAATCAGACCATTGGGTTGCCTTGAAGTCCGGACGGAACGTGCGTTCTTGAGGGTCAAAGGACACAGTCCACGGTTGATCGACGCCGCCGCCGGCTGCTGCTGGAAAAGAGCCATGGATATCGAGTCGATCAAGCTGGCGGCGCTTGGTCGAAAAGAAGGATGCGCGAGAGGTGTGGTACGTGACCTCCACGCCCGCAGGAACGGGGCCGCGCCACAGCTTCGCCGCCGCGGCCCCACGAACTTGCTTTCGTGGGCGATCTTCGACCACGAGGTTGTACTGCGTCCAGTACTGTTTCCGTGCGCTGTGGCACATGCGGCGGTAATCCGTGAGGAGCCCCTCCGCATGTTCCCGCGCGGCGCAGTACCGCTTGCATGGGTCTAGATGACAGACCGGAGAACTCAGTCGATCCTCAGAATCGAAGCACCGGAATCCTCCGTCCAAGATGGGCGTTTCAGCGGCTGCACGCGGATCCTCCAGTCCACCAAGCTTCATGAGGTCCTCTGGGTCTGGTAGGGGGAACGAGGAAGGACCTTGCGGCAACGCGTGGGGCTCCATACGCTCGCCGTCAGGACCGAGTGCACTTCGGTGACATCCTCCGGCGAGGACGAGCAGAACCATCCAGTTATTGGGAAGCCACGCTCGCGCCTGGCGTTGCAGTCCCCTGACCGCGTTCCGTAAGCAAGCTGATTGGAGTGACATCCCTTTGCCTCCTCACACGACGCCGGCGCGCTCGAGCATCGCGTGCAGCAGGACGTTGCAGCCGGCGGTGATGTGCTCGGGTTTGGCGTCTTCGATCTCGTTGTGGCTGATCCCGTCTTTGCAGGGAATGAAGATCATGCCGGCGGGAGCCAGGCGGGCCATGTAGATCGCGTCGTGGCCTGCGCCCGAGACGACGCGCATGTTCGAGTAGCCGAGTCGCTGGGCGGCGCTTTCGACTGCGGTCACGCACTCTTCGTGAAACGGCGTGGCCGCGTATTCCGAGACGACCTCCAGCTCGATGGGCAGCCCGGACTCGCGCTGCACGTTGGCGATCACGTTGCGGAGGTCCGCGTCCATGGCGTCGACGAGCTCGTTGGTGCTGTTGCGCAGGTCGACCGAGAACTTGACCTGACCGGGGATGACGTTGCGGCTGTTGGGGTGGACCGAGACGTTGCCGACCGTGCCGCGTCCGTGCGGCTCGTGCCGGTGCGCGATCGCGACGACCTCTTGGATCAGCTTTGCCGCGACCTGCATCGCGTCCTTACGCAGCGCCATCGGGGTGGGGCCCGCATGCGCCTCCATGCCCGTGACCGTGCAGTCGTACCAGCGGATTCCGAGCACGCCGGGCACGACGCCGATCACCACGTCGTTGTCCTCGAGGACCGGGCCCTGCTCGATGTGGGTCTCGAAGTAGGCACCGATCGGGTGGTTCCCCGGCTCTTCATCTCCGACGTAGCCGATGCGCTCAAGCTCGGCTTGCACGGAGTGTCCTTCGGCGTCCACGGCCGCGTAGGCGTGCTCAAGCGAGAAGGCCTTGGCGAACACGCCCGAGCCCATCATCACCGGAACGAAGCGTGAGCCCTCCTCGTTGGTCCAAAACGCGACCTCGATCGGCGCTTCGGTCTGGATCCCGTGGTCGTCGAGCGTTCGCACGACCTCGAGCCCGGCGAGAACTCCGTAGTTGCCATCGAACTTGCCCCCGGTCGGCTGGGTATCGATATGGCTGCCGGTGACGATCGGCGGCAGGTCGTTGCTCTTGCCCGCGCGCCGCAAGAATCCGTTTCCGATCTTGTCGACCGTGACCGTCATGCCGGCCTCCTTCGCCCAACGAATCACCAGGTCGCGACCCTGCTTGTCGAGGTCGGTGAGTGCCAGTCGGCACACGCCGCCCTTGGGCGTCGCTCCGATCTTGGCCAGTTCCATCAGGGAGTCCCACAGGCGTTCGCCGTTGACACGGAGCTTGTCGATCGTCGTGCTGGCCATTGTGCGGGCGCAGCGTAACATCGCAGATCGGGGGCTTCACAGGCTGCGCGACGTGACCGGAGCGCCTTGGCGCGGAATCTTAGTCTTCGAGGTCGGTGAGTGCCGTCAGCTCTTCTGCAACCATCAGATCCTTCGGCCGAGCGACGTGGCGTTTGACCGAAATGAGCTGGGAACGCGCGAGCACTCGCAACTCCATGCCTTCGACGGTGCGGACAACCGAGTCGCATTCGGTGAAACGTCCCACCGGTTCCATGTCGCGCAATACATCGAGGCGCCCGAGATCCGACTCGAGCATGAGCATTCGCCATCCGACAAGGGTCTCCAGAGGCTCGGTGATCCCGGGCAGGTCGAGTCGCGACGCGTGATGCGGGTCGTACGGCGCAAGGCCTCGGAGGAGGAGGCCCAGGTTCTTGACGGTGAATGGCGCGACGACATCAACGTCGATCGTGTTGAGTGTCGATCCGTGCAGCGTGGCCGCAACTCCGCCGACCACGATGAATTCGAAACCCGAGTCGAGCAATAGCCGCAGCAGTTCGCGGGTTCGTTGCGGTCCGCGCTGTCTCAACCGCGAGAGGCCTCTCGAAGGGCCAAAAACTCTTCAAGCTGGGATAGGCGTTGCTCGGGAGTCAGGGTGGAATTCCGCCGCAGCGCGTCGAGCTCAATTCCCAGACGCTGAGCCTCACGAGCCGCAGGCGACCAGGGGGTCGGCAGCGTCCGTTCGTAGCCGCGCTCTGAGTCGGGGGGCTCCATCTGCGAGCAGAATAGCAGCGCGGTTCCGGATGGGCCATCGTCGTCGTCATGCAAGGGAGTCGCAGGAGGATCAGGCTCGTGTCGTCCTGGAGGTCGCCGGAACGCAGGCGGACGCTGTCGATCAGTGCTCGGCCCGCGGTGGCGAGATCGGTGGCGCTACGAACGATGCCGCAGATCGTGGCAGGTGAGGCGAGCTTGAGGAGTCCGTCGCTCGCGATCAGGAGGGTCTCGGAGGTGATCGACGCGGTGAACGGTGTGCCTTGAGCAACGCCGGATCCGAGCATGGGCTTTCGGGTTTGGCTGTCGGTGAGGTCCTGGTATCCGGAGTCTCCGATCAGCCAGGCCCCGGAGTCTCCGACGCTTGCGCCGCGGAGCGCCTGCCCGACCAGTTGTCTCCGGCGTCTCGATGTGCGTGCAGGATGCGGTCGAGTTCGGTGAGGGTCGTCGTTGGATCGACGCCGCCCGTGCGTTGCATCCGTTCCATTGCCGTAGCGGTGCACAGCTCTGCGGCTTCGCGCCCCCCGGCTCGTCCCCCGGCTCCGTCAGCAAGGACGAGGGTTGTGGCTCGGGTGGTCGAGTCGACGGCGGCACGGTCCTGCCCGAGGCCACGTCGTGCGACGACGATGCACTCGGTTTGGGGAGCGGACATGGACAAGTCTTAGCACTGCCGGCGACTCTCAAGCGCAATGCGCGGCCACCTTCGGGGCGGGGATTCCACGTTGTGAACCCTTCCGTTGCGCGCTCCGGCGGTTTCGCCCACGATCGTAGCGTGCGGTGGGCGGGTCTTGGTGTGGTGGCGGTGTGTGGTCTCGGTGCGGGCTGCTCGGGCGAAAGCGGTTCTTCGGGCGGCGAGACCGAGGCCGCAACGAGCACTGGCGAGGTCGGGACACGTGGTGCCGACGTGTCGAGCGGCAACCCGACATCCAGCCCGGGCACGACGACCGGCTCGTCTTCCCCCACGACCGAAGCCGCGTGGCCCCCGCGGATGCGGAAGACTGCGAGGACGGGTCTCGCCGCGCTGATGACATTGGCGGCCAGCCCATCTCGACTCGCGACGGAGAGACCTCGGGGTGCAGCGTTGCAGATCGGGACTCGAACGAGGTTTGGGGCGGCATATTCCTGCTTTCGCTGTTCGGCCGGCTCCGGCGACGGCGCGCCGCCAAGCGTTGACGTTTCGGCACGGGACCATCGGGCACTACGTCCGCAGCGGAGACCGGGCGGGCTCGTGGATCATGGGCGTCCCGGAGGACCTGTAGAGCGCATGGAGTGACCGGCTCCGCACGGTCTGCAGCGAGGGAACCGCACAGGCGTAGGGGTTGGCGAGCTCGCACCGTTTTGCGAGCTACTCTCCGGTGGTGACGAGCACGCCGCAGTCGTCTTCGGCCAGGGCGGAAGGCTCACCCTGCGACCAATCCTCAAAGTCTACCGCCGCGTCATCCTCCCAGCGCCAATCGCCTTCGATCTCCGCATCGCTGAGCCCGAGCCACAGTTGTACCGTCGCCGGAACTCGCTCCGTCAAGGCCAGGTTCTCCACACCGCTGCGCACGCTTGCGAACGTTCTGCCGTCGGCGACGTAGGATTGACAGCCAGCACACGTGGGCGGCGAGGGCTCCCCGGTGACCGAGTTCGTGTCGAACTCCCCTTCGCTAGGGCTCCCGGGGGCGCTGCTGCTCGCGCTGTTGCGCTCGGGCTCTGGG
>CAYGTG010000565.1:0-5785 GCA_964352485.1 uncultured Nannocystaceae bacterium
TTCCGCCGCGCCGGGTTTCACCACGGGCTGCTAGGGGCGGGCCGGCCGACTGCATCACTGGCCACACCTCGGCAGTTTCGGCAGTGCTCCTCCGACAGCGAGTCCTACGCGCGAGCGAAGATGCATCCAAGAGGCCGGTGCATTCGTACCCAGCTACGAGCGCACCTTCGTCCTGAACGAGACCGAGGGCTTGGCTCCGCACACGCTGTCGGGCTGGTCCACTGTGACTTCACGCCCTCCAATGTCCTCGTCGGGGCGATGGTCGGGTCCGCATCGTCGACTTCGGAATCGGAATCGCGCGACACAAAGTCGGAGCCGCTTGAGTTCGCGCCGCTGATCGCTGAGGCCCAGTACCGTCGGGCGGACCTCCTGTCCGCCCAAGGATTTCAGATCGACGGGGCGGCGCTGCTCGAGCGAGCGTTTCACACGGCCCAGACCGCGGACCGCGGACCGCCTTGCAGCGCGCAACACCGAATACGCAACCGAGGCGATCAGATCTCGCTCCACCGGAGCTTCGCGAGATCAAAAATCGCACCATCGCATGGCTGCACGGGACCCCCGACATCGCACAGGTGTCGTCGAGGGGCACGTAGGCGCCGGTGCTCGAACTGTCTCCTCCGCTGGAACTGCCCGACCCGCCCGACGAGGATGACGTTCCGGCCGGCTCGCCGGTCGAGGAGGACGATTCCGGCGCGGTCGTGCTGCCGTCTGACGCTGTCTGCGCCAGAGTGGTCAACGACTGTGAGCGACACCGACCGATCCGAGTCTTCCTCTGCGTGCTGGAGAGTCCACGAAACGCGCGCTCAGGCGGAACTGGGCCGAACGCTGCTCCAGCCAGCGACGCTCTTGCCTGACGCGCTGGAGAGCAGCCAGTAGTGACCAGTGCCCCGCATTCTCGTCGCACTGGATTCGACCTTCGCTCCGCGCGGCACGGGCAGAGTTTCGAGGTCGTGGTTTGCGAGTGACCAGCGACAGAGAAGATCCGCGTTGCCATCGGAGACACCGGAGAAGTAGATGCTCCGGTCGTCGGCGTGCAGGAACGGTCGCCTCCTCGAGAAACGTGCGTATTCGGGCACGGTCAGCAGGTCTCCGAGCCGTTCAACCTTGCCGGTTCGCAGGTGGATCGACACCACGCGGTGGTTGGGTAGGAGGAAGACCAGCCGTTCGCCACAGAGCCGTATGCAGCCAGGGAGGACCGGCGGAGTCGAGAAGCGCTTCGCGGGGCGCCCATCCCCGGCGACCACAAACACCTCGTTTCGATCGTCGAAGAAGCTTCCCAATGTGAACACGATGTGTTCCGTGACAGCTCCGAGGATCGCGGGCTCCTCCCCTTCGGCCAGGACTTCAACGCCTCCTCCCTTCCGTGGGACCCGGCACAGCGCTCCCCCCGTTGTGAAGTGGAGGTGTTCGCGGTCGAGCATGCCCAACCCCGACAGCGGCGCCTTCTCCACGAGTCGCGATGGCCCCTCCGGCTGCTCGCGCCAGATCTCCTTCGCCGCAACATCGATAACGAACGTGCCCTCTGCATCACTTGCGACGTTTCCGCCGCTGCAGGCTGTCTCCAAGCGTTTCGTGGCGCCGCCCGACAGCGACACGGACACCACTTGACCACTGCTGCACAGCGCAAATAGAGAATCGTGCCCCACGCAAAGCGATCGCGTTTCCAGCGGGAAGCCCTCTTCGATGACGTGACTAGCCACGCATCCGAGCGTACCAGGAGCAAGCGCGGGCGAGTTCCGGTTTGGCGAACACAGCGATTGGAATTGCCCGAAAGAGCACTCACGTCTCAGGCCGTGGCTCTTTCGGAGTGAGGGTATTTGTTAATGGCCTCGAACTCGGCTCGACAAACAGCTGCGCCATGTTGACAAAGAAGAGGTCGACGTCCTTCGCAGGCCCCTCCAGCAGCGTCCGCACGTCGGCGTCGTTGCTCGGCAGGTCACAGATGTAGAAGTGACGCCGCGCAGCGCGACCCACGATCGATCCGCGAAAGAAGTCGCCCACGAAGGCGCCTTGGCCTGCAACGACGACGAGTGAACGCGGTGCGTTTAGGGACGTTCAGCTACCTCGGGGGGCTGAGAAATGCTCGCCACTTGTCGGCACCGGGAATTGAATGGATTCTGGCATGTCTCCCTTCAGCGCGAGCTCAGCAGGTTGGGCCGCCCGGCGCGGCTCCACCGGGTCGTTTGCTGGAAGCGGACCTCGTAGGGCACGGGGTGCGCCGCGCCCGACGCTTCCAACCGGCTGAGCGGACTCGTCACCACGCTCTCGACGCCGCGGCCGACGTCACCGGGGCAAAAATCGACGGTGTCGCGGATCACCCAATCCAGTTCCAGCGTAATCGCATTCGGCTCGACGCGGACGCGGCCCGAGACGGTACGAGAGTCCTTCCCGTAGATGCTCCGCCCCGCGCCCCCGGCGATGTTGCCCGGGATCCTCGTCACCTGACCAAAGACGATGGCAGGTGTGAGCTCGGGTTCACTCACGAGATCCTCGAGTGCGTGCTCCGAAGGCGAGGCGTGCTTCGCCAGGCCCTGCAGGGCGAGGGTCGCGAGGTGCCGCGTCCACGCCTCGATCTCAGGCGACTTGCGGAAAGCTCGAACAACTCTCGAACCCGGATCGTCGAACTCTCTCAACTCTCCACGGCGACGCCCGTGGAGGTAGTCCGTCCACAAAGCCTTGGCTTCCGCGCCGAACAACAGCCCGTGCAAAGGAAAGAAGCCATACTCCAGCAGCACATGGGCCCGAGCGATCGCGGCACCGTCGTACATCGTGCAAAAAGCACCTGCCTGCGTGCTCACCGGGTCGACCAACGCATGGGCGACCGAAGACAAGGCGACGTGCAGCTCGACGAACTCCAGGCCTTGCGTCCTCTGAATCCTCTCGACCCGAGCCAACGCGGAGACAAGGGAAGAGAGCTGCCGATACCCGCGGGCGAGCAGCCTTCGGGGAGGCTGGTCGACCGGCGAAAGTCGCATCATCGCCCGTTCGGTCGACCGAGCGGACGGAAGCGTGACCCCGAGGTCATTTCTAATCCGCACCAGCAAAGCCAGTACGGAGCGGTCCAGAATCGTCGCGTTCGCGTCGAGATCTGCGGGCGAGCCCGCACCAGCCAACCTCGCGCCGTTGTCGGCCAACGCACGGACCTCATCAAAGGCTGCCGCCAGTGTGAAGCTCGCGACCGATTCTCGGAACCTGCTCGTCGATGCCATGCACAGAGGAGTGCGACCAGAGGCTTCTGCTGATGACGTTCCTCCTCCGAAATGACGACGGCGCTCTCATCCTGCGGGGATCACGCGACTGGCAGCGACTTCGGCGCGTGTGCGTGCCGCCTCCGCCGGGTGAGTACCGGACACCGCAGCGAGAACCGGCTCGAGAGCGTTGACTACCTGGTCGATCTCGAACGGCGCGTCGACGTTGATGATCACGCCTCCGCGCTCGAGCACCGGTCCTCGTCGATCTGCAAGGTGAGCACGGCGATGTCGTGCTCCGACTCGGCAGGGGGGAGCGTGTCTGGGAGCTGTACCTGGCGCGGGCGACACGAACAGGCGGGAGCGCTCCCTCCAGAGCTTCCTTATCGATGCCCGGCGCTGCGGTCACGGCTGCGTCCTGCAGCACAGGCTCCGATAGTCCTCCTTTGGCGCCGAGGAGATAGGCGAGCTTGCCCTCTCCTGCGACGACGAGGTCAGCGATGCCGTCCTCGTTGAGGTCGGCAACGTGTCCCCGCTCGAGGGTCTCGACCATGAGTCCGGTGACCGGAAGAGGATCCTTCCACACGAGGTGCCGTTCGCCAGGCTGCTCGGGGCCGAGGGCGAGGAGCGAGCCTCGAAAACCGGAGGAGCACCCTCGTGGCAGGATGATGATCTCTTCGGTGCCGTTAGCGTCGAAGTCTGCTGCCACCATGTCGTAGACCGCAGTGCAGCCGTATTTGCCGATTGTTTGAGCGATGGGCAGCGTGGGAGCAAGGGACCGGTTCGTGCCCGGGTCGTCGTAGACGTTGAGTGCAAACCGATGCGGACCGACGACGACGTCGTTCTCGTTGCACTCCGTGAGCGCGTTCTCGAGTACGAAATCGGTGCGGATGTTGGGCGGCCTGACCGGCGGGGGCAAAGACTGCGACAGCCGTGCCGCACCTGGGACATCGGCGTCGCGTCCTGGCCTCGGTAGGTGTCGAAAGTGCCGGAGTCCTGTCCGTCTATCGTGGCACATCGCTTGCACACCGGCCCCCACATGGACTTGAAGCATTGCAAGCTCCCGCACAGCGTCCTCGCCGGGCTTCTGTGTACATCCGCGTGTACCGACCCCGCTCTCGCGACCGAGGGTGCTGGAGAGACCGAGGGTGCTGGAGAGACCGAGGGTGCTGGAGAGACCGAAGGCGCTGTCGAGACTGAAGGCGCTGCCGAGACCGAAGGCGAAGACTCTGGGGACAATGACATCGACGAAGGCGACACGGATGCGGACGACAGCGATGGCGCCGGGACCGGCGACGACGATGCGTCCCCGGCATGTGAGCAAGATGTCGCCTCGAACATGGAGTTCGCGGTGGAGATCGACGGAGAGCCTGTATGGGCCGACGAACAAATCCTCAGCGGATGGGAGCTCGACCCGCTGCCGGAAAGTTGGTCACACAGCATCGACGCGGACTGCCTGACGCTCGAACAAGATGACGGCGCGGTGACCATGGAGTGTCCTGTCGATGAGGGCGAGACTGCGGACATCACGATCACGATCGTCGAAGGACCGTCCATCGAGACCCTGCCCGAGACCGTGCATCTGCGCTACGTGACGCATTATGGAACTGCGGAATTCGGCAACCCCGACATCGCCGGCCACGCGTTCGTCATCACGCTGGGGGATGCACTCGTTGCGGCTGGGCTCGAAGCGCGCTCGGAGCTGTCCTACTGGGGCGCTCGAGAGGCGTTCGTGGACGCTGTGGGGTGGGAAAGCGGTCCGCTGGAGTGCGCGCCCCAGTTCTCCGGGACCGAGTGCTACGGGTGGCAGCCGCTGAACATGGAGTTGGATATCGGCGAAGACACCGGAACGGTTCGCTCAGGCGAGGCGGCCACCGTCGGGAGCTACGCGGTCCACATCAACGTCGCGGCGCGGACCGTCGACGATCCAGACGCACCCGACATGGATGGTGGAAACGGGTGCGCGAGCTTCGCCATGGAACATGCCCTGGTCGTGCGTACGCCTTGAAGCGCACGGCATTGTTGGGTCGACCACGAGCCGCATCACCTCCGCCGTCGGCGAAGACCGCACACGTCGTTCGTTGGGCCGCCACTCTCGCGGCGTGTTGGCGTTCGAACTCGTTGGGGGCCAGGTAGCTCAGGGACGAGTCCGACCGCTCGATCCGGTTGAGCACGAATTGCTCGGTGAGGATCTCGGAGGTTGGCAGGCCGATGAACTCGATGTGTTTGACCTGCGGACGGCGTACGTAGTCGAGGCCTTTCCAGTTCAACTAGTTTCCGGCGGTTTCGCTGTTCCACATGGCCGTCCCGTCCGGCAGATACACGACGAGGTTGCCATCGTCCTGCAAGTAGAGTTCGCCGCGGGGTTTTCCCCTGGCCTCCGAATCGGTCGACTGAACCGCATGGCCCAGACCCTTCTGCCCCGAAGGGCGGCCACGAAGCCCAAGTTCCGTGTCGCAGGAGGCAACTGGGCCGTCAAGCCCAGGTCACTGCGAAAGCGCTGCACCACGATGAGCACCCCGGGGTACAGCCTGCTGCTGCGCCTGGATGGTGGACTCGGTGCGGCCGCCGTCCCCTGTTGCAGCCCGTTTTCTCGT
>CAYGTG010000566.1:0-5776 GCA_964352485.1 uncultured Nannocystaceae bacterium
GGCCTGTATGCGGACCACGATCGGGCGGTGGCGAGCCTGGAGCCGCCTGCTTCCTACGGCTCGAACATGCCCGCCCCGAGCGCAGCACCTGCGCCCAAGAAGCCCGCACCTGCCCGCCGAGCCAGGCCCGCGAGCCCCCCAGCCGCACCCCAGCAGATGATGGCCTCGAGTGCCGGCGGCGCGCCGATGCCTGCCCGGGCCGCGGCCCCGGCCATGGCCCGCGCGCGCAAGTCCAAGAAGCTCGCCGGGCCGCAGCGTTCGCCCGCCATGGCGATGATGGACGCTGAGGATGGAGGCGAGCTCGAAGACATGGACGCGTTCATGGACGAGTCTCCCGAGGCGGCGCCCAAAGCCCAGGAGCCCGAGGTTGGGCTGGCACGCGCATGGTTCGACTATGGCCGGCTGCGGCTTCCGATGCCGTCCGAGGCTGGGCGCGGTCGGCTTCGCCGAGTCTCGGTCCTGGCCAGCGGCGGCGCGGATCCGGGTGCAGTGGCCGACCTCGTGTCCGTGGCCACCGATCGCGCCACCGGGTTCTCCTGCCCGCCCCCCACCGGACCGGTCTAGGTCCGGGCTCGGGCCGGGCATGCCTACGCCTACGCCTGCGACGCCACCGTCAACATTCCCAGCGATGCTCAGACGCACGTCGTCTCGGTGCTCGAGGCCGACGTCGAAACGTCTCGCACCCACGTCTGCGTGCCCGGGGTCAGCCTCGACGTCTTTCGAACGCTGGCCGCTCGGAGCCCGCTGGACCAGCCGCTTCCAGCCGGGCCGCTCGACGTCTACGAGCGCGACGCGTTCCTGCTCACCGGCTCCCTGGACGCAACCGGGGCGGGGGCTCGCTTCGAGGTCGGGCTTGGGGTCGAGCAATCGATCAAGGTGGCCCGCAACGTCAGCTTCTCCGAAGACTCCGAAGGCCTCATCAAAAAGCACAACGCCTACGCCCACCGCATCGTCGTCGAGGTGCAGAACCTGCTTGCGGTGCCGGCCTCGGTCGAGCTCCGGGAGCGGGTCCCCGTGGCGGCCTCCGACGAAGACGAAATCGAGGTCGACGAATCCAGCGTGGACCCTCCGTGGGATCACTACAAACCAAAGGACGACCCGATCGAAGGCGGACGGCGCTGGCGCATCGAGGTGTCGGCCGGTCAAAAGACCTCGCTCGCCGCGACGTGGACCGTGCGCGTGCCCGGGGGCTCGGAGCTCGTCGGCGGCAACCGGAGGGACGCATGAACGACGCACGCACGATCGAACTCCCGATCACGCATGTCACGGTCCTCGAGGACCGGGCCCAGATCACCCGCAGTGGCCGGGTGGAGCTGTCTGCCGGCGCGCACACGCTGCGTGTGCAAGACGTGGCCTCGGTCATCGTCGACAAGACGCTCAGCGTTCAGGCCTCGGCGGGCGCTCGGGTCGCCCAGGCTCGCGTCTGCCGGCGGCTGGCGACGTCCAAGGAGGCGCAGCGGCAACGGGTCGCGCAATGGATGACCTTGGAGTCCGAGCGCCGTGCAGCGGTGCAAGACGCGCGGCTCCAGCTCGAGGTCTCGCGGGAGGCACTCGCGGCGATCCGGACCATGGAAACCCTGCATCTGGCCGAGTTGTCCGAGGACGTTGCGCTGGGCAGAGAGGTCACCGACCGGATGGCCTCGCTCGCCATGCTCCGGGAGAAGCTCGGTGATGCCGTGGACGCCCACGTCGACTGCGATCGTCGGCTTGCGCGTGCCGAGGCGTCGATGAACGACGCTCTGCGCATGCGTGAGTCGCTGAACGACGAGACTCGATCGGTTGTTGGCCAGCTGGAACTGCAGCTCCAACTCGGCGGCGACGGAGCGTCGAGCGTTGAAGTGACGGTTCGATACACCGTCGCCGGTGCCCTGTGGCGCCCGGCTCACATCGCGACGATGCAGGAGAAAGGAGGGGTTCGGATCGAAGCGCAGGCGTGTGTCTGGCAGGCCACAGGAGAGGATTGGACGGACGCGCAGCTTTCGTTCTCCACCGAACGTCCGTCTTTGGGAGCGACTCCGCCACAGCTCCGCACCGACACGCTCTCGCTGAAGCGAAAGGCGCAGGCGGTGTCTGTCCAGACCCGCGACCAGGTCATTTCGACGACCGGGGAGGGCGCCGCGGAGGTCCGTGACGAGATGCCGGGCGTGGACGACGGCGGTGAACCCCTCGCGCTCACGGCCGAGGGACCACGCACGGTGTCCAGCAACGGTCGCCCGCATCACGTGCCGTTGTTCTCGTTCGAGTCAGAGGCTCAGCGCGAGCTGATCTGCCGGCCCGAGAAGGTCGAGGCGGTGCTCCTTCGGACGACCCAGGCTCACCGCGGGCCGCATCCCTTGCTCGCCGGTCCTGTCGAGCTGCGGCGCCGCGGTGGATACGTGGGCCGCACCTCCACGCTCTTCGTCGCCCCCGGTGAGAGCTTCGAGTTGGGGTGGGGGCCCGAACCCGATCTTCGCGTGCATCGCAAGGTCGAGCCGGCCCAACCCACGCGCAAGCCGCTGAGTTCCTGGGTTCGCAAGCCTCGCACGGTCACCGTCACGGTCAGCAACCTTGGCGCGCAGCCCCACGACGTTCGCCTGTGCGAGCGTGTCATGGTCTCGGAGATCGATAAGGTCGAGGTCGAGGTCGGTCCGTTGCAGGGCGGGACCCGAGATTCGGACGGCATCGTCACCAAAGCCCTGGCCGTCCGAGGGTTCGGTCAAACGAGCTACGCCTTCGACTGGACGCTGGTCGTTCACGACGACGTCCGCGGGTTGTAGCGTCCGTTCGGATTGTGGCGACGTTCCCGTTGCGGGGGTGCAGCGCGGTCCTCGACTGCAGCATCGGCTTGGAATCGAGCTGAACCGGTCGGGGGTCGGGCGACACCGTTGGTGCCTCACACCCCCAGTGGACATCGCGCGATCGACGAGAACGCCGGATTTTTTGACCCGATGCAGAATTCGCGCGGCCGCATCCGTTGTTCTGGCGGCTTCGCGCACGGTAAGGTTGTCCCGAGGCGGGACGATGTCCCGAGGGGGTATCGATGCACAAGGAACGACTGTTGATTCTGATCGCCGCGACGGCGGCCTGCTCGGGTTCGAGCGCGCCTGCGGACACGGCGGGGGCGACCGACGGCCTCACGGGCCTGTCTGGCACTCCCACCGCGACAGAGGGCGGGTCCTCGGGTGGAACCTCGGGGAACAGCGGGAACTCGGGGAACAGCGGGAACTCTGGCAACAGCGGGAACACGGCCGCAGAGACCGGTGCCGTGGACAGCGGCCCCGCGTTTGACGTCGGGGATGGCGGGCAGTGCATGGGCAAGCCCGCGGGGATCTACTGCGCCGATGGTGACTCCTACAGCTGCGACGGTTCGGGCACGGTCGACGGCACGGAGACCTGCACGCCGGGCTACTGCGTCGAAACCGTCGGGTGTGTTCCATGCCTCGAAGGCCAGTTCGACTGCGTGGGCGCCCAGGTGATGGAGTGCAATACCGCCGTCGTCCCTGCGGTTTGGCAGCCCGTCGACACCTGCGATCCGACCGCGGGCGAGGTGTGCAGCATCGAGCTCGGCGCCTGTACCCCCACCGCAGTCGTCGGCGGCGAGACGCCGACCGGCGTCTACTATCAGTTCGCCTACTTCAACACGAGCACCGCCTTCCAAGGGGGCTACGATGTTGATGGCATCGACGACAAGCTCTACGTCACGAGCTTCTCCGGCGGCATCGACGTCTACCAGGTCGAAGGAACGGACAGCGACGGCGACGGCGTGTTCGAACCTAACCAGCACCCGGACAACCCGGACGAGACCGGGCCGATCGAGGTTCGGACGTTGGTCCTGCTCGAGAACATCGCGTACCCGAACTCTCTGTCGGGCTCGATCAACGAGCTGTTCTTGACCCCAACCTCCCTCTTCGTGGGCGGGAACGAGGTCACGGAGTTCGACTTCGCCACCTCCGTCGCCACCGTGGTGCTCGCCAAGCCCGCGTGGATTAACCGCCTCTCCATGATCGGATACGACGAGGTCTTCGACCAGTGGTACGCGGCCAGTGAGTCGCAGCGCCGGGTCATCCAGTACGATCCGGTGAGCGCCACGTGGGGGATCGCGTTCGACTTCCCGAACATGGCGGGCGACCATATGGACGGTCTGGAGATCGTCACGGACCCCAACACCGGAGTTCCCTACGTCTACGTCTCGGACATGACCTCCGACTTCATCGGTCAGTACCGCAAGGACCCAACCTTGGGCTGGGTGCAGGAGAACCTGTTCGAGTACGGTGGCACGGCGGGCTCGCTCGTCGAGGGCATGGGCTTCGGCCCGATCAACCACTTCTGGGCCACCGGCGGCTCCGATCTCTATGAGCTTGGCGGCGGCGACTTGGCCGACTTCGTCGAGCCACCGGGCTAGGCAGCCCCGATGCCCAATCGTGTTGCGGTGCTGCTCGCCCTCGTCGCTCTTGCCACCTCTGCAGATGGCGTGGGGTGCGGGGGCGACGACACACCACAGTTCGGTGTGGCCCCTGGGAGCACCGGACCGGCGTCGACCGGGTCCTCCACCGGGCTGCAGACGAGCAGCTCTGGTGCCCCCGCCTCGTCGAGCACGGGCGCGGACGCCAGCACCGCGGCTCCGACCACGGTCGACCCCACCACGGGCCCTCCGCCACCGCCAGAGCTGTGTTCTCTGGAAGCCGTCGACCCTCTCGCGGATCCGTCCGTCGTCGAAATGGGCGATGAGGAGGGGCTTCTACCCACGGTCATCGGGGAGGCGCTGCTTCGAAACTGCGGTTGCCACTACTCCGATGATCCCGACGTCAACGTCGACTACATGTCCGACGCGGTCCTCATCAACACGTGGGCGGACTTCCACGTGCCTTTTGTCGGCGTGTTTCCGATGGGGTTCGAGGATCGGATGGTCTGGGAAGCCACCGCCGTGCGGGTCGTGGATCAGATGCCGGTGCCGATGCCGGCGTTTGAGTGCGATGTCGAGGGGGAAGAGGGCGTGATCACCGAATCCGACAAGGCCCTCTTCGAGGCTTGGTTCGACGCAGGTGCGCCCGATGGCGCGAACTTCCCAATACGCTGACCAATGCACGGAACGGGTGCGCGGAACGGGTGCGCGGAACGGGAGCCCTCAACCGGCCGAGCTCAGGCCGAGGCCTTGATGATCAGGTAGCGCAGCGGCGCGTCGGGGCTGAGGTTGCGGAGCGCCAAGACGCTGCCTAGGGGAAGCTGAACCACGCTGCCAGCCTTCAGCGGGAAGCGCTGCTCGCCCACGGTGGCTTCCCCATCGCCCTCCAGGCCGAGCACGATTTCGGGGCAGTGCTCTTGGCGGTGTCGACCGACGCTGCCTCCGGCTTCGAGCTCGCACCATAGAGCCGCCGCAAACGGAGGCATCGGCGAAGGGTCGAGGTTGTAGACTTTGACGGCTCCGGTGCCCCCGAAGAGGTCGCGACGAAGGTCGGGTTGGATTCCTACGGGGGTCATCGCTGCAGCAGCTCCTCCACCTCGGCGGCGGCGTCGACCTGAAAACGAAGCTCTTGTAGAGGCCCGGTCAGGTCGGGAAGGTCGGCGGTGTTCGAGGCTTGCGCCCGAACGAGATCGAGATGCAGCTGCTCGAGCTGCGTCTGGGCGATGCCGCGGCGCGTGCGGAGCTTGCCGAGCATTCCATGGGCGGCCTCGAGACCCTCGATGCGCTCGCGAAGCGCATCTCGCTGGCTGGTGAACAGCGAGACGTCCTCGGGATCGGTCGCGGCCTCCAGCTCAGACTCTGCCCCGCTGAGCTCGCGTGCGACCTCCTCACGCT
>CAYGTG010000567.1:0-5756 GCA_964352485.1 uncultured Nannocystaceae bacterium
GGGCGCGGGAGCCCCCCTGTGCTCCTACCCATTTCCACGACAAGCGGTTGGGAGCCCGACCGCCCTGAAGCACTCAGCGGTAGGTGGCTGGTGCGGACCAGCGTCGGCCTGGGCGCGGTGAGTTGGGGACTCACGATCGGTCAGATCGCGATGGCTCGAGGTTGCTCCTCGCGGCTCGGTGGCGACGACGTCACCACACAAGACTGCCTCTATGACGACCGGCAGGTCGCCTCGATGGGAGGGCTTCGGGCGCTCGCCAACGTCAGCAACTGGGCCGTCGCCGGCACCGCTGGCGCGATCAAGGGCAACTACGACGCAATCGACCACGTGTGGACCAACCGAAAGCCTCGGCGATCGGGGCTGTGGATCGGTGGGGGCATCGGCCTCGCCCTCGCGGGCATGACGACCGGCGCAGTCTCGGCCGGGCTCGCCTTCGGGAGCTCTTGCGCCGATTCCTCGTGCTCACAAAACGTCAGCGCGTACCTCGTCGCGAGCCAAGCGGCCCAAAGCATGTTCACCGCCGGCCTCGGCATGGCGGCCTACGGCATGGTCTACCACTACGAGTACAAGGACAATCACGCGTACAAGAACCGCCTCGCAACCCTGCGGGCGGCTCCCACCCTCACCGCAGACTTCGCGGGCGCGTCCTTCTCCGGTCGCTTCTAGCTCACGACGCTCAAATCTCGAGGTCGTCGTCCCCGTCGCGGAACGTGACCCGATAGAGGTCGGTGCGGCGGTCGACCCAGGGTCTGACGGTCCCGGTCGCTTCCGTCTTTCGCAAGGCGCCCAGATCGAGGTCGTGCACCAGCATGGTCTCCACGTTGGGTGTTGCCTCGGCCGCGATGCCGTCGCGGGCAAACGCGATGTCACTTGGAGTCAGGATGGCGCTCTGCGCATAGTGGATGTCCGCGCCTTCGACCTGCGGCAGGTTGCCCGTCGCGCCTGCGGTGACCACGTAGACGTGGTTCTCCACGGCCCGGGCCTGGGAGCAGGCTCGAACCCGCAGATGCCCGGAGCGAATGTCCGTGTTGTACGGAACGAGCAGCATCTCTGCGCCTTTCGCCTTGAGCGTGCGGACGTACTCGGGAAACTCGACATCGTAGCAGATCGCGATCCCAATCTTCCCGCAGTCCGTCTCGATGACGTTGGCCCGATTGCCCGGCGCAACGCCCCACCAGCGCGCCTCGGCGGGGGTGATGTGCAGCTTGTACTGCTTGCTCATCCGACCGTCTCGATGGAAGAAGTAGGCGATGTTGTACAGCGTCTCTTCCTCGCAGGTGAGGTGCGTTCCTGCCAGGATGTTGATGTTGTAGCGCATCGCCAAGCTTCCGAAGAACTCGACGTATCGGCCAGTGTACGCATCCAGGCTTCGGGCCGAATCCGCCGGAGAACCCGACGGCACCAGGGCAAGCAGCTGATTGGTGAGCAACTCTGGGAAGACGACCAGATCGCTGCGGTACTCGGACGCCGTGTCGACGAAGAACTCGCACTGCGTCGCAAACGCTTCGAAGCTGTCGATGGGGCGCATCTCGTACTGCACCGAGGCCACCCGGACCCGGTTCTTTCGCGTGCCACCCGCGGGAATCCACGACGGGTTCTGCCACTCCATCAGCACCGCGTAGCCGCGGGACTCTTCATCTTTGGGCAGGTATCCGGGCAGGAGGGCTCGGACCGCAAATCCGTTGGCTCGCTGCGCCGTGATGACCGGGTCTCGCAGCTCCTTGCGCAGCACCGCGGCCAGGTACTCGCGCGCGTTCATTTCGGACGAGTACTTGTGAAAGCGAGGCATCCGCCCCCCGAACATCATCCCGCGCAGGTTCATGCGGGCGACGAGGTCCTTGCGCGCCTCGTAGATCCGGCGTGCGAGCTTGCTTCCGCGATGCTTCGGGGTGACCGCAATGTCGATCCCGTAGAGCATGTCGCCGGTGGGATCGTGCCCCACCAGGTTTCCCTCGAGACAAACGTCGCGGAACGAGTGCTCGTTGCCCAAGTCTTGCGAGTTGACGATCAGGGAAGATGAGGTCGCGACCAACTCATCGTCGAGTTCGACGGCGAGCTGCCCCTCGGGAAAGATCCTCAGGTGGTTCTCCAGGTTCTGCAGCGACCACGGTTCCAAGGTCGGGTAGACCCGGCGGTGAAGCTCCTGAACGGCCTCGATGTCCTCGACGCAGAGCGGACGGACCGTGAGCCTTGCCTTGGTCTTTCGAGCCGACGGTTTGCGGTTCTTGCTGCTCTTTTTCTTCGATTTGGGCTTCTTGGGCTCGGACATGCTGGGTCGAATCGGGAACCTGCGCACCATACCAACCCTGGTCGCAAGGAACCGTGAGAACGCACGCCCGTGTTGCGCGCGGCGGGTGGTCCTGAAACACTCACCGGCGATGGACCAAGCCACCGCCCACCGAGAAGCTGCATCAATCCTCGCCACGGCAGATGCGCTTGGCGCCAACGAGACGACCGAGATGATCCGTCGCTACTTTGCGCCGAACTACTCGCTCATTCTCGATGACCCGATCATCAAGGCGGAGGGTCCCTGGCTGTACACCCGCAGCGGTGCCAAGATCTTCGATGGCGTCGCTGCCTACTCGGCCGCCAACCTCGGCCACGGTCACCCCCTCGTTCGCGAGGTTCTCAAGGGCTTCCTCGAGGCGCAGCAGCCCCCGGTGCTCGGACGATTCCTGGGCAACCCGTACATGGGCTTGTTCGGCAAGAAGATCTGCGAGATGTCCGGCTTCGAGCGCTTCCTTCCCGCCAACGGAGGCGTGGAAGGGCCCGAAGCTGCGATCAAGCTCGCGCGTCGGTGGGCCCACACGGTCAAGGGTGTCAAAGGCACGGCCGAAATCCTCTACGCGCAGGGTTGCTTTCACGGCCGCACCACCACCGTCACGCAAATGTTCGGCGACGACGAGCCCGAGTCCAAGGACGGCTTTGGCCCCTGGACGCCTGGGTTCTCTCTCATCCCCTTCAACGACCTCCCTGCGCTCGAGGCAGCGATCACCGACACCACCGCGGCCGTGCTTCTCGAGCCGATCCAAGGAGAGGGCGGCATCAACGTTCCCGACGACGGCTATCTGGCCGCGGTCTGCAGGCTCTGCAAGGAGCGCAACGTGTTGGTGATCTTCGACGAGGTGCAGACCGGCTGGGCTCGCACCGGGAAGATGTTCTGCTGGATGCACGAGGGTGAGGCCGCGCGGCCCGACATCATGGCGATCGGCAAGTCGGTCAGCGGCGGGTATGCCCCGGTCGCCGGCATTCTCGCCAACAACCACCTGATGGAGTTGATGGGCCCCGGCTCGCACGGCAGCACCTTCGGCGGTTGCCCGATCAGCAGCGCGATCGGCTACGCATCACTGGTCGCAATCGAGCAAGAAGACCTGGTCAAGCAAGCCCAAGAGAAGGGCGGCTATGTCCGCGAGCGGCTGCTTGTCATCGCGGCCAAGTCACCACGCATCGAGGCCATCCGGGGTCGAGGCCTCATGTTCGGCATCGAGGTGACCAAGCAGGATCCTGACGGCGACAAGATCTCGAAGATGCTGTTGAAGAAGGGAGCGGTCATCAAGAGCACCCATCGCTGGGTTCTCCGGTTCACCCCGCCGATCGTCGCAACCCGAGAAGACCTCGACCACGTCTTGGACCTGATCGAGCACGTGTTCGCCTCGCCCGAGGTATAGGCCAAAGGCAGTCCAAGCTGCGCTGACGATGCTTCGCGTCGGCCACCGCTTCGACCTGTTGCTCTGCGATTTCATGATCGCCCGGTCGGCGCACGCTGGCTCCACGCGGCCCTGCGCCGAGAGTTCCCCATGCTCACGCTCACCCGCGTACCGCTCGAGGTTGACGCGGACGGCTGGACGGTGCGTACGTCGGATGGAAGCCCCAGCGCACAGTCCGAACACACGGTGCTGGTGACCGAAGCCGGTGTCTAGCAGGTATGGACCCTCCCCCGAGCATGATTCGGAGTATCCTCGGGCCGTGCAGGACGAGGCGCAGACCGACGAGGTCGAAGCCTGGATGCGGGGCGATGCGGGGGCAGAGCAGGCGCTCGTTCAGCGGTTCTACTCGGGCGTTCGGCGGTTCTTCGATCTTCGCTGTGCGAGTGCTGCCGACGACCTGACGCAGCAGACGTTCCTCTCGCTCCTCGAAGCCAAAGCCCGCTTCGAAGGCCGCTCCAAGTTCAAGACGTTCCTGTTCGGCATCGCCCACAACCAGCTCCTGCGCCACCTGCAGGGGCAAGCACAAGGGCCACGCGCGCGGCGCTACGGAACGGAGAGCCCCGAGGCCACCTCGCTGAGCATGGTCGCGGTCCGCAAGCAGGAGCATCAGCTGATGCTCATGGCGCTGACCCAACTCCCGATTCCCATGCAGGTCCTCATCGAGCTGTACTACTGGGAGGACATGCCGCTGGCCGAGATCGCGACCGTGGTCGACTCGAACCCAAGCACGGTCGGCAGTCGCCTCGCGCGAGCACGAGAGCTGCTGCGCGAGAACATCGCCGCGATGACCCGGCCTGGGTCCCTCAGGGACCGTCTGCTTCAGGACCTCGAGGCCTGGTCGCGCGCCCTTGGACCCGTCACCGCCGACGCAAACCGCGAGCGACGCGGCCCCTGACCGCGCGGGCCCTGATCCAACCCCACAAGCCTGGTACTGTGCGTCCGTGGGGAGTGGCGCGCATGCGGCGGGGCTCGAGCCGGGAACTCGGCTGGACCGCTACACGCTCATCCGCCGCGTAGCGATGGGAGGCATGGCCGAGCTGTACCTCGCGCAGCAGAGCGGTGCCGCTGGATTCAGCAAGATCGTCGCGCTCAAACGCATCCACCCCCACCTGTCGCAGGACGAGACCTTCACGGGGATGTTCCTCGGCGAGGCACGACTCGCTTCGGACCTCAACCATCCCAATCTCGCGCACGTCCTCGATTTCGGCGAATGCAACGGCGAGCACTACCTCACGATGGAGTATGTGCACGGGGCAAACCTGCTCGAGGCGCTGACTCGGGCTCGAGCGCCTCTGCCGATGGAGGCTGCGCTGCAGGTGGTCATCGATGTAGCCCGGGGCCTGCACGAGCTCCATGAGCACCGCTCCACCGACGGGCGACCGCTGGGGATGGTGCACCGCGATGTCAGCCCGTCCAACGTGTTGCTGGCCTACGACGGCTCCGTCAAGCTCACCGACTTTGGCATCGCGAAGGCCATGGAGCTCACCTCGGCGACGCGCACCGGGACCTTCAAGGGCAAGCTCGGTCACTCCAGTCCGGAACAGGCGCGAGGGGAGCAGGTCGATCGCCGCAGCGATGTGTTCTGCTTGGGCATCCTGCTCTACGAAGTCACGACGGGCGCACGAGCGTTCAGCGGGCCCAACGAATTCGCCGTGCTCGGCAAGGTTGCATCGGCCAACTACGATCCTCCGCAGACGGTGGTCGACGACTACCCGCGCGAACTCGCGGCTCTGGTCCGAGGTGCGCTCTCTGCATCCCCCGATGACCGCCCCAGCACCGCCGCCGAGTTTGCGGAGAGCGTTGCTGGATTTGCACGGGACCAGGGCATCGCGATCGGCCCCGGCCCAGTGGCCATGCTCCTGCGCGAGCTCTACGGCGAGCCGCCACCCATCGCAGACCCCGAGGAGCTCGACCGCGTCTCGACCGAGGTGGTGCGCCCGCCGCTGGCAGACGACGACCAATCGCCGGTCCGCCCCCCACCGCGCCGGCCGTGGCTGGCCTATGCGCTGGTCCCCCTGGCGTTGGTGCTCGGTGCGACCGGGACCTGGT
>CAYGTG010000568.1:0-5752 GCA_964352485.1 uncultured Nannocystaceae bacterium
CCCCATGGCAGTCGCAAGTGTGCGACGTGAACTCGCGAGCGTGCAATCATCCAAAGCACGCGCGGAAGCCGGCCTCATCGTTCGCGTCGTTGAGGCAGTCGATGATGGCATCGCGCTCGGTTCCCTTGTTTTCAAACGCTGACCTGGCAGGCGACATGCGAGATCTTGTTGCGCTGCGCGGACGTGACCTCCTCCACGCGATCGCAGGCGCGCTCGATGATCCGAAGTTTCTCGGGATCATCTTCGCTGCGGGTTCGAATCCGCAGACACGATGAAGCTCTTCAAGCTTGTATGGATGTTGTTGGGTTGTGCCTGGCTCGTCGCGCTCTTCCTGCCCTACGGTGGGGAGCGTTCCGTTTGGGATCTTGGTCAGCTGGCCCAGCAAGCGGGGTCCGGCACTGGATTGGCGCTGGTCCTCACGGTCGCCGCCTTGGCGCTGGCCTGGTTACTGCTTTCGGCGACAGCGTTTCGTCGCCGCCTCTCCCGACCGATTGCACTCGCCGCCGCCGTTGCGGCCGTCGGGATTCTCATCTCCTTGTTTTCCCTGGGCAGACCTGGCGGCGAGATGGGGATCGCCGGACCCATCCTCATCCACGGCAGCCTGCTGGGCTTCTTGGCTGCGATCGTCGCGCTCATCCGACCCGAGCGAGCCTCACCCGCGCTGTAGGTCTTGGTCCTGATTGTCCGAGGCCGCCCCTATCGTCTCGGCCCCGAGACCAGCGCGGTCAAGTACAACGCGCGGCCCTGTGACGGTCAGCAGGACGGCCCCGAACTCGACGACACAGTCGCCCTGCATCCCGGTGGCACGGATCGTGTTTGCGGCTCAGGACTTCGCGGCCGAAGAGCAAGCAAACACCTGCCAGCATCTTTCCTTCACGCCGTGGCGCGCCCTTCCTGCGCACCGTCCGCTCGGAAGCTTGAACCGGGCCCGAAAGACCGCATACTCGTTGATTTCGTCCGTGCGACACGGGCTCAACGGCGTGCCTCGCGTCGAGCCCACCGAGTCGGTCTGCCAGCTGCGGTCCGGGTTTGCTCACGCCAAGGCCGCGAGCGCCCGCGCCATGACGAATCGTGTGGCACGGCGCCACCGGGGTTGTTATCGGTATCGTTATGTCAACGGACGCCGTGCAGCGGGGCCCCGAGCAGGCTGTCGAGCTCGCCAATCTCTCGGAGGGCGCACGCGAGATCGTCGAGGAGGAGACGCAGATCCTCAGCCGCATCGTGGCTCGGATCGAGCGCGAGGCGGCGACGACTCCCGACGCGATCGAAGACCTCGATGCGCAGATGATCGAGCTTCGCGACGCCATCTCCGAGGCCAAGGAGGAGGACGTCGCGTCCCTGGTCGATCAGATGCACCAGGTCGCCGCGCTCAGTCGCAAGCGGGGCAAGGGTCGCAGCATCCCGATCGATCCGAAGAGCCCGTACTTCGGCCATCTTTGCCTGCAAGACTCCCGCACGGGCCGAGCCCGCGAAGTGCTCATCGGCAAGCATACGCTGCTCGACGACGGGGAAGGCCTGGCGATTGTCGACTGGCGCAACGCTCCGGTGAGCCGTCTGTACTACCGCTACGAAGAAGAGGACGAGTACGACGAGGAGTTTGGCGAACGCACGGTGGAGGGGCGCGTGTTGAAGCGTCGCAGCCTCGCCGTGATGGACGGCGCGCTTCGACGCGTCGCGACCCCTCAAGGCACCTTCGCCCGCGGGCAGGCTGGCGCTTGGCGCGAGAGCGGGTTGTCCGAACGACCCTCGCTGGAGGGGGGCTCCGGCTCTGCGATGCGCTACGACAAGAAGCAGCTCGGCGTTCAGGGCGACGACGCGCAGCTTCGGGCGGACAAACGACTTCAAGAGATCACGGCACTGATCGACAAGGAGCAGTTCGAGCTCATCACCCGGTCCGACTCCGGCATCGTCCTCATCCAGGGGGGCGCAGGCTCGGGCAAGACGACGGTGGCGCTGCACCGCGTCGCCTACCTGTCGTTCCAGGATTCGCGACGCTTCAGCCCTCAGAAGATGCTGATCGTCGTCTTCAACGAGGCCCTGGTCGAGTACATCCGGCACGTCTTGCCTTCGCTCGGCGTCGCAGGGGTCACCGTCACGACCTACCGACGCTGGACCACCCAGCTTCTCGCTCGGATCAAGACCGGCCTCGATCTCAAACACGAGGTCGCAACGCCCGACCCGGTCTCTCGCTTCAAGAAGCACCCCGCCTTCATGCGGATGCTCGAGGAGATCGTTGCGGAGCACGTCGAGGATGTGGAGTCCGAACTTCAAGAGCGCGTGGCGTCACGGCCCGGCGGCCACGAGGTCATCAAGGCGTGGCGCAGCTTCGCTCGGATGGCGCCGCTGACCCAGGTCGAGCGCATGCAGCAGTGGATGCAGGATGGGATCGGGTCCCGTCTCGACGCGACCACGCGCACCCCGACCCTCAGCATCCTTCGGGTGGCCAAGAGCACGATGCGCGACATCGTGACCGACTGGATCGAGGCCAACACCAACGCCGAGCGCATTCGCAAAGCTGCGGCCACGCACGGGCCCGATGCCTTCAGCCACAGCGACGTTGAAGCCATCGTGAAGTGGTGTGCGCGCAAGGCCGATCTCGACATCGATCCGGACGATCCAGACGCCAAGGTCGACGACGTCGCGCTCGATCCCGAGGACGACGCCGCGCTTTTGCGCTTGATGCAGCTCAAGTACGGAGGCCTCTTCGTGGGCAACAAGCGCTTCGAGTTCGAACACATCGTCCTCGATGAAGCCCAGGACCTGTGTCCGCTCGAGGTTCGCGTTCTGCTCGACACCGCCACCAAGGGCAAGAGCGTCACCATTGCGGGGGACCGCGCGCAAAAAATGGTGTTCGACAACGGCTTCCAAGACTGGCCACAGCTGCTCGAGGACGCCGGTCTGCCGCACACCGCGATTCAGCCGCTGAAGATCACCTACCGCTCCACTCGGCAGGTGATGGAGCTGTCTCAGCACGTGCTGGGTCACCTTCACAACCCCGAGGACCAGCTCATTGCGCGGGAAGGCGCTCCGGTTTCCTACTTCGACTTCACCGACACCGGGGAAGCGGTCGCGTTCTTGGGAGAGGCATTGCGGTCGCTGATCGGCCGCGAGCCGACGGCTTCGGTCGCGCTCATCTCTCGCTATCCCCAGCAGGCCGAGACGTACTACGAGGCGCTGCGGGTCGCCGAGGTGCCCAAGCTCCGTCGGGTTCGTCGCGAGGACTTTGTGTTCAGCGCAGGCATCGACGTCACCGACGTCCGGCAGGTCAAGGGCCTCGAGTTCGACTACGTGATCCTGCTCGAACCCAACCGTCAGAACTATCCCGACCACGACCAGGCACGACACCTGATGCACATCGCGGTCACCCGTGCCGCGTACCAGCTGTGGATGGTCAACACGGGGGACCCGAGCCCCTTGCTGCCGGAGCTCGAGAGCGCGCTATAGGGATTTGGCTTCAAGGGGCCTTTCGAAAAGGCCCCGCCCGCTGCGGCCGGTAAAACCGACCTTCGCTCCACCCCACACGCTCGCCGTGTCCGGGGGGATGCGAGGGATAGCAGCCCGTGGTGAAACCGGACACAGCGTCTCACTCGTCTTTTTCGCTCCTGGGGGTGTCACCGAAACTGGCAGTACGCCCGGTACAGCGGCGTTTCGGCTCCTACCCAGGAGCAAAAAATCCTTCGCGATCCGCCGCGCCGGGTTTCACCACGGGCTGCTAGGTCGAGGGTCGTTAGCGCTTGCGGTCGCGCGTGAGTCGAACGATGCCGACGACGAGCGCGGCCACGCCGGCGGCCGCAATCACTCCGCCGGTCACCATCCACCCGGTGCCCTTGCGGCGTTCGTCGCTGATGAACGTGCTGCCCGGCGGCATGCTCGTGGAGTCACCCACGTCCATGACCTGGTCGGTGGCCCGCGGACCAAAGCGCGAGCCGACGATCAGCGCCGTGAGGCCACCGGCGATCAGCGCTCCGCCGGAGCCGATCCACACGGGGTTTGGGATCAGGCGGTCGTTTTTTTGCCCGGCGTCTGTGGAGAGATCCTCGGGTGGACCCAAATCATCAGGGGGCTGGGTCTCGGCCGGGGAGGGGACGGGATCGAGGTAGGGCGAGAGGCGCTCGCGCTCCTGCTGCAGACTCATCCGAATCTCGTCGTCGAGTTCCGAGGCGAGGGCGTCGTCGACCAGCTCTGCGGCCTCTCGAACGGAGGCTCGGTCACCACCGCCGGAAAACTCAGACAAGGTGGCGGTGACGATGAGCGAAAGCAGCGTCGCACGGTACGGCCACGTGCTCTCCTCGGTCTCGATGCGATCGTATGCCTCGGTCCATGCGACCCGCGCACCCGCGTAGTCACCCGCATCGAACAGCTCTTCTCCGCTGCGATGGAGCGCGTCCACAGGATCGGCGGGCTCCGACACCCATGCCGTGGTCGCTGGGTCGAGCCGAGCCGGAGGCATGGTGGTCGCGGAGATCAAAGCTTCGACCACCACTGCCGAGATGACGCGAAGCATCGAGTGGATGGTCTCAAAGGGTCAGGACCAGCTCCATGGTCAAATGCGCTCGTTGGACTCCCCGGGCGAAACCTGGGAAAACGGGACACGAGCTTCTGATTTGCCCCGTTTGGCGACGCCAGCAGGCGCCAAGGGCGCACGCTCGTTGCCGCTGTCGATGAGCACTCCTCCCACCGACCCATCCTCCGATGTGCCGACGCTCCCACGCGTGGGGGAGGTTGTGGCCGGGCGATATCTGGTCGAGGGCTTCATCGCCCGCGGCGGCATGGCGCACGTGTTCGCAGCCCGGCACGCGGAGCTGGGTTCGGCACTGGCGCTCAAGGTGCTTGATCCGAAGGTGTTCGTGGGGGTTGCGGAGGCTCACCTTCGCTTTGCCCGAGAAGCGCGCCTCGCTTCGCAGCTCAAGCATCCATCGATCGTCGAGGTCTTCGACGTCGGCCTGACCGAGACCGGCCTGCCGTTCCTCGCGATGGAGCTGCTCGAGGGTGACTCCTTGTCGCAAGTGATGGCGGAACGCTGCCCGATGCCCTGGCCCGTGGCCCGGGACATCATCCTGCAGATTCTCGACGCCTTGCAGGTCGCACACTATGCAGGGGCGGTTCACCGGGACATCAAACCGGACAATTGCCTCGTCGTTCCGGAGACGATGCACGTCAAGTTGCTCGACTTTGGGATCGCCAGCGTCCTCGATGAGACCAAGGTGACCCAGGCCGGGCGGGTGATGGGAACACCGCACTACCTGGCGCCTGAGCAGGCCCGGGGTGCAGAAACGGACGCGCGGACCGACGTCTACGCCGCCGGGATCGTGCTGTACGAGATGATCACGGGCTACTGCCCCTTCGAGGAAGGGACCACGTTCGAGATCGTCGCGGCCCACGTCACTGAACCGCCGCCGCCGCTGTCGTCCCGGATCGACATCAGCCATCTCCCCTCAGGGCTGCCTGAGCTGCTCGAGCGTGTCCTGGCCAAGGACCCCGACGCCCGTCCCCCGGATGCTGGCAGCTTCGCGGCCCAACTTCGGGGTCTCGGCACCCCTGCGACCCCGCGAGTGAAGCCCGTCGTGTGGTTGAGCGTGGCCTTCGCGGCCTTCGCGGTTGGGATTTCGATCGTCGGTGTCGCCAAACTTCTGGCCCCGGATTCCTCCTCACTCGAAGCCGCCATGGCCTCTCTCACCACCGTGGCCGACTCCGAGTTTGTGTTCGCCACGGGCCCTGACCGAGCCGAACAAACCTCTGCAGGGGCAGGGGC
>CAYGTG010000569.1:0-5708 GCA_964352485.1 uncultured Nannocystaceae bacterium
GCCTCCTTGATCCGACAACCCGTCGCACCAAAGCTCGGGGCGGCTCTCAGCCCCGAGCGTTGGTGCGACGGGTTGGCGGGTCAAGGAGGCAAGGAGGGGCGTCGATCGGTGGCTCATGCGGCTCGTCAACGCAGGGTCCGTCTTGCCGCATCGCCTGGACGAATGAGACGAGTCCGCGCAGCGTTTCGCGGTCATGATCCAGCTCGTGGGGGGCCGAGCACCGCGAAGCTTGGCGGCGATGTCCTCAGAAGTGGTGACGGACCGAGTGAAGCGCATGGGCCCGCTGCAGCTCGAGCAGACGGAGATGTCGATGCGGAACGACGAGGTGGAGCTGGTGCTCAACGGCGTGGTGCAACACACCGCCCTGCCGGCCACCGAGGTCCGCATCGATGTCGCCCATCGCGAAGGCGGGGCGGCGAGTTCTCGCTCGGGACGCCCCGTCGTCAGTTGCCGGGGATGCGGGCGACCCAGACGTCGCAGCGTGCCCCACGAACGACACGGTCGGTCGTCGAGCCGAGCAGGAAACGCCTCGCGCCCCCACGGCCGTGGTTGGCCATGACGATCAGATCGAGGTCGGCGGACGCCTCGATGATCGCGTCCGCCGGGTGTCCTTCGGTGGTGTGCGGTTGGAGTTTGACCGCGTCGATCGACAACTGAGTCGACCACTCGTCCAGCGTCTTCTCCACCGCCTTTTTCATCTCACCGGCCATCCCGATTGGCACGGACATCCCGAAGTCCGTCAGCTCCGGCGCCGCGTGGGCATGGAACAACGCGACCTCGGATAGCCCCAACTGCGCCGCGAGCTCGAGGGCAGACCGCACGACCGCGCGGTCGGTGTCCGAGAAGTCCGTGGTGACCATCATCTTGCGCACCGGCATCGCCCCCACCGTAATCTCCGGCTGGACCGCTACACGCGCAGATCCTGCGGTGCTCCTTGGGGAGGCGACGCAACCGTCGAGGGGCGTTCGCCGAGCTTCCGCAACCCGCTGCCCGGCGGTGTAGAACCCCTCGGGCCGAGGATGCTCGAGTGATGCTGCGTTGGAACAGCGCTGCGGAGTTCGGCTCGGACTGGGCTCGCTCAAGCTGGTGCCGCTGGAAGTTCGTGCCCCAAGAGCACGGTCTCGGACAGTGCGCGGTCGGTCACGGCGTCGATTGATCCGCACGATGTCGCTCTGGTCTTCGCCTTCCGATTCGCTCAACCACTCGATGGTGCGGTACGCGATCTTCGTGCCGTCTTCGGTGGCGGCGGGAAGGCCCCGAACATCCACAGAGAACACCCCGGACGACTCAGACGGAGGACCACTCGCGCCTCCCATGACGCGAGAGGGAGCATCAGGATGCCCGATCCGAATCTGCCCCGTGATGCTCGATATCGACCCCCTGTTCCGCCCGTCCTTTTTTCGCGGGCTCGGCATTCGCACCGCTAAACTGGGGGCATGCGTTGGCCCTACGCCCTCCGCGGTCTGCTGGCAGCGGCTCTGCTCTCGCTGCCAACGACGGTTTGGGCTGCGCCGTCCGAAGAGGTGTTGAGGACCGCAGCGGAGCACACCGCGGCAGCAGTCGAGGCACACAAGGCACACGAGTGGGAGAAGGCGGCGGAGCACGGATTGGCCGCCCTGCCGGTGCTGGTCGAGCAGTTTGGCTGGGGCGACCAGGAGTTGGTGAAGGTCATCGGCATCGTCACGGTCGACGCGCTGATGAAGCTCGGTCGCACGGCCGAGGCCGATGCGATCTTGACGAAGCTGAAGGCGGCGCAGAAACCCGAACCGAACGCCCAGGCCAAACCCGAGCCGCAGCCCGAAGCGAAGGCGGACCCAGAGATGCAGGCATTGGAGGTGTTTGCGTCGGCCTACCTCGCCTTCGTTGAGGGGCGCTACGACGAGGCGGTCGAGCTCGGAGCCGACGGTGTGGCGAAACTGGAAGCGGCTGCGCCCAACGCCCCTGCGCTTCCGCAGATGCGTTCGATGCTCGCAGTCCTGTATGCGCAACGGCTCGAGTACGGAAAGTCCGACGGGTTGCTGCAGAAGAACCTCGCCCAGGCCAAGAGCGCCGGTGATGTCCCGGGGCAGGTCGAGTGGACCAACGCGTTGGCTGGAAGTCAATTGCGGCAGGGGAAGCCGGGGGCTGCGAAGACGAGCTTTCAGGCAGCACTCGGCCAAGCGCGGGCGGGCGGCGATGCGACGGGGCAGGCGGCGGCGGAGTCGGGGCTCGGAGACGTTGCGTCGGCGCAGGGCGACAGCAAGACCGCCATCGTTCACTACCGCGCCGCGCTGGCGCAGCAAGAGCAGCGCGATCAGATCGGCGCGTCCCACCTCGTGGGTCCTCTGCACAGCTTGGGCGTGGAGCTGGAACTCAGCGGCCAGTTCGAGGAAGCACAGACGGTCCTCACCCGAGCGGAGGCGATCGCCACGCGATCGTTTGGCGGACAAACGCCGGGGTCCTGGAACGCCCGGTCGTCGCTGGGCCGCCTGTACCGGTCCAAGCGCGACTACCCACGCGCGATCAAGATCTTCGAGGGGATTCTCAGCGAGCAGGAGAAGGCACTCGAACCCATCTCTCCGCTCATCGCCGCGACCATGAACCACCTCGCCGAGACGCTGTGGGCCCAGGGCGGCGCACCCAAGCGGACGATCGGCTTGGCGACGCGGGCGGCAGAGATTCACGAGGCGACGATGGCCGGAGTGCTGCGCTCGGGCAGTGAGTCGCAGAAGCGGGCGTACCTGGAGCGCTACAACACCGGCACCGATCGCATCCTGTCGTACGCAATCGACTACGTGCCCGACGACCAGGACGCGATCCGGCTCGCGGCGGCGACGGCTCTACGGCGCAAGGGCAGGCTGCTCGATGCGGTCTCCGATCAGCTCGCGACGCTGCGCGAGCATGCCGACGCGGACAGTGCTGCGAAGCTTCAGCGCTTGGGGCAAGCGCAGGCCCAGCTGTCGGCGTTGGTGCTTCGCGGTCCCGACGAGGCGCTCCCCAAGGACAAACACAGCGCGCTCGTGGGGTCGCTCCGCCAGGAGGTCGAAGGGCTGCAAGAAACGCTCGCGGACCTGGTGCCTGCCGATGAGCGTGGCACCGTGCAGCTTGAGGACGTGCGGGCGCGGCTTGGCGAGGACGACGTGCTGGTCGAGTGGGTGTCGTACCAACCCTTCGATGTGCACTACGCCGACATGAACTCGGCGTTTGGCGAACCGCACTATGCGGCGTTTGTGATCCACAAGACCGGGCCGATCTCTGTCGTGAAGCTCGGAGAAGCCAAGCGGATCGACGATGGGATCGTGGCCTTCCGAAAGGCGGTCGCCAACCCGCGAAGCGACCCTCGAGCGTTGGGGCGCCAGCTGTATGGCTGGGTGATGGCCGAAGTCGCTGCGGCGGCGAAGGGAAAGGAACACGTCTTCGTCTCGCCCGACGGGATGCTGAACCTCCTTCCCTTCGCGGCGCTGGTGGACGGCAAGAATCGATACCTGGTCGAGAAGACGCGGTTCACCTATTTGAGTTCTGGTCGCGACCTTCTGCGGCTGCAGTCTCACCCCGTACCGGGTAGCGATGCGGTGTTGGTGGGCTCGCCCTCGTTCTCAGCCTCCGGTGGCGCGGGTAGCTCCGGGCGTCGTTCCGCGGGGCTGTCGGATGTGATGTTCACGCCGCTACCCGGCACGGCAGCCGAGGTGGACGCCATCGGGAAGCTCGTGCCCGATGCGACGGTCCTCACGGGCGATGCCGCCACCGAGACCGCGGTCAAGACCGTGGACGCACCGATCGTGCTCCACGTGGCGACCCACGGGTTCTTCCTCGCGGACGCCGGGCCCGCTGGAGGGGATGGCACGCGCGGGGTCACCTACGTCAAGGGCGACACCCCGGTGGCGCGTCCGGTGACCAGCGAGAACCCGTTGATTCGTTCGGGACTGGCGTTCGCGGGCGCCAACCTGCGGGCCGGCCCCGATGGGGAAGATGGTGTGCTCACCGCCCTCGAGGTGTCGTCGATGAACCTTCGTGGCACCGAGCTCGTGGTGCTCTCGGCGTGCGAGACGGGCGTGGGTGAGGTGCGCAACGGGGATGGCGTGTACGGCTTGCGGAGGGCGTTGGTGATCGCCGGGAGTCGCAGCCAGCTGATGTCGTTGTGGCAGGTGGACGACGAAGCGACGAACACGTTGATGACCTCGTTCTACAAGCAGCTGCAGCGGGGCAAGGGACGTTCGGTCGCGCTCCAGAAGGTGCAGCGCAAGATGCTTCGCAAGAAGGCGACGGCGCACCCCTTCTACTGGGCTGCGTTCATTCCCTCCGGCGACCCCGGCGAGATGACCGTGGAGCCCAGCGAGCCCAAACCCAAACGAACCCGGGAGCGGCGGTCGCGAGGCAGTCTCGACTTGGCCGACTATTGGGGAGACAAGTTTGACGACCCGATGATCACCCTGGGCGGTAGCTATCTGGGGATCGCGGGCGAGACTTCGTTCGATGGGGAGCCAGCTTCGATGACCCGTGGTTTCGACCTGCGGGTCCGCGGGTTTCTTCGTCCGCACGTGCAGATCGGCTTCGACTACTCGCGCCAAAAGTGGGAGGTGCCCACGAGTGCGCGAGAGCTCGCGCTCAACCTCAACCACCTCGAGTTCGTGTTGGGCATCGATGTGCTTCCGCTCCCGTACGAGTGGCGTGTACGGCCCGCGCTGGTGCCTTACGCGGCGTTGGGGCTCGCTTGGGGCAAGCAGTTCGACAGACCCACGCTGGCCTCCTCGCGAAGCGAAGACACGGTCGGTGGCGGTGGCGCTACGTTTGGTGCCGACGCGATCTTGTACGTTCGCCCGGTGGGGCGGTTCTTGGTCGGCCTGCGCGGAGGGGTGAGCAAGCCGCTGTATCGCATTCGCTCGGACGGCGAGCGCGCGGACTACGACGACTCTTTCCCCCGCGCCCTGCGTTGGCAGGTCGGCATCGACATCGGAGTGACTCCATGAAACATGCAATCCTTCGTCTTGCTGCGCTCAGCGTATGTGCCCTGTTTGCAACCTCCGGGTGTGGGCCCCGTGACCCGAGCACCGGACGGCCTGGCGCCGACGTGACGTGTCCCGACGGCGCGGTCCGGCCCACCATCGACTGCACGAGCGACGTCGGCCTCAAGGGCAAGGTCGTGACCGCGAACGCCTCGCTCGGAAAACTCGGGCTGGGGATGGGCGGCGGTTATCAGGAGGGTGCGGTCGGACAGGTGACGGATTCCACCTATCAGCTGGCGTTGCAGCTGGAGTCGCTGTGCAAGGACTACAACGCGTGCGCCGTAGATCCTGCCGGATACAGCGCCGCCAGCTCGGAGATCCGAGCGCAACTGGGCACCCACCTCGATCTCGTCGGACGGCTGGAGGGTGCTGGGTCAGCCTCGACGGACGAGACCCTTGGGGACACCATCTGGGAGAATGCCCGTCCCGATCTCGCCAAGTCGCGACTGAGTGTGGAGTACCGCGTGGAGGCCGTGCCCAAAGGCGGCGGTGCGACGCAGCTGCATCGTGATGAGGCTCCGCTCAAAGCCGGCGATGGCTTTCGCATCGTGCTGCGGCCGTCCGCCGATGCCCATGTGTATGTGCTCATGATGTCGAGCCAAGGCGCGCCGACGCTGCTGTATCCCGACGCAAGCATGGGGTTGTCGAACCCGGCAGCCGGAGGGCGAGAGATCGTGATCCCCCCCGATGGTCTGTTCGTGTTGGACGATGTTGCCGGCGAAGAGG
>CAYGTG010000570.1:0-5704 GCA_964352485.1 uncultured Nannocystaceae bacterium
ATGAGCTGCATGCCCTCGGTCCACCCTGGGATGACCTGGCCGACCTTGAAGGTCGTGGCGGCCTTGCCCTCGGTGGTGTCGAAGGTGACGCCGTCGGTCGTCCAACCCGAGTACTCGACCTTCACGCTGTCGTTGGCGCCAGCGGTCTCGGTGGACTCGGCGGGCGCGGGTTCGAGGACCTTGTAGGCGAGACCGCTGGCGGTCTTCTTGGCGTCCGCGGGCGCCGCGGCAACGGACTCCGGTGGCGGCACTTGCTTGCCACGAGGCTTGGTGGGTTTCTCTGCGGCTGCGGGCTTCGCTGGCGTCGCCATCGCCGTGTCGGCTTTGGTCTCGGCCTTGGTGTCGAAGGCTTGCCCGTCCTTGCCGGCGTTGGCGACAGTGGTCGGTGGCGCCTCGGCGGGCTTCGTGTCGCAGCCCAGTGCAACGCACAGGACGGTCAGGCTCAGGGTGCGCGATACGCTCAGCACGGCGCGCACTGTAGCAGGCTCACGCACCCTCGGGGGGGCGCCGTGGTCAGTCCCCGTCTACGGGTTCGGCCTGAAGCGTTTCTAGGGTCGCAGCGAGCTTCAGCAGCCGTTCGGCGAGCTTTCGCGTCTGTGCCGCGTCGAGTTCAACGGGCATCCCTTTCGCGGTCACCGCCTTGAGCTGAACGCAGCGAGGCGCATCCACCCATGCGAGGGCTTCTTTGATGCGAACCATTTCCGCCGTCGTGTTCATCCGGCGCGGACGATACCAGAACGGCGGCGTGAGCGTCATGCCCGCTGTCGCCTCGTCCGATTCTCAACGAGGACGAGTGACGCCGATGGGGGCGCGTTCGAACCGACCACGGCGCCACTGCACATCATCGAGGGGCGACGACTTCGAGTTCTGTACGCAGCCTTTCAACTGAAGCTCGGTTGCACGCACACAAACGCCTCGCGGACCCGTTGGGGGTTGGCGAGCAGGTCCCGCGCGGTCTGGCTCTGGGTCGCTTCGGCGTGGTCGCGCAACAGCCCTAGCACTCGGTTGAGGCGTTCGTCATCGAGGTCTTCCGCCTGGACGTAGTCGGTGTTGATGCGGTGCCGCTGGTCTCTGGGCAGGAAGAAGACGCCACCGGTCATGCCGGCGCCCGCGTTTGCGGCGATGGGTCCGAGGATGGCGACCTCGCCGCCGGTCATGTACTCGCAGGCATGCAGACCGGTGCCTTCGACGACCGCTCGGGCGCCGCTGTTGCGCACCGCGAATCGGTCACCCGCCCGGCCATAGACCCACAGCGCACCCCCGGTGGCGCCGTAGAGTGCCCCGTTTCCAATGATCGCGTTCTTGGCGGGGTCGAACCCCGAATCGCCCGCGGGACGCACGATGAGGGTGCCGCCGGACATCGACTTCGCGACGCTGTCGTTGGCCTCGCCGCGAAGGACGACGCGCATGCCTCGAACGGCGAACGCGGCGAGTCCCTGACCGGCGCTGCCGGAGAGCTCGAGCGTGATGGCGTCGTCCGCCGGCCACAAGGGCGCGTCGGCGCCTTGGGTTCGGTTGGCGGCGCGCGTTCTGGCGGCACGCTGCGCGATCGCGCCCGCCAGACCGGCACCGATGGCGCGGTCGACGTTGGTCACGCCGCGCGACACCGTGGCCACCCCGTCGTCATCGAGCTGCCGGAGAACCTCCTGGGTGAGCGCAACCTCCCGGGAGCGATCGGGCTCGGACGGCTTGGGAACCTCGGCGGGCGCGCGCCAGGCCACGGGCAGAAGCATGGGGCCGATGTCGAGGCCGCGTTCGACGATGAAGCGGTCGTGGCGCGTCTGAGCACACAACCACTGCCGGGCCCCGATGATGTCCCGGAGCGTTCGAGCCCCGAGGTCGGCGAGGCGGGTGCGGACCCCTTCGGCCAGTCGGGTGACGAACGCGACCACGTGCTCGGGCGTGCCGGCGTACTTCGCCTTGAACTTGGGGTCGTGGGTCGCGATGCCGGTGGGGCAGCGGTTCTTCTCGCAGATGCGGGCCATGATGCAGCCCTGGGCGATCAGCAGCCCCTTGCCGAACCCGAACTCCTCGGCGCCCAGCAGCGCGGCCTTGACGATGTCGTCCGGTGTGCTCAACCCACCATCCACCCGCAGGCGGACCCGAGAGCGCAGGCCGGTCTCGACCAGGCGCGCATGCACGTCGATGAGGCCGAACTCCCACGGCAGGCCGGCGTGACGCATCGAGGAGATCGAAGCGGCTCCGGTGCCGCCGTCGGCCCCGGAGATCTGAATGATGTCGGCGCCCGCCTTGGCCACGCCGGAGGCGATCGTGCCGACGTTGGAGCCGGCGACCAGCTTGACGCACACGGCGGTTCCCGGGCTGAGCTGCTTGAGCTCGTAGATCAGCTCGGCCAGATCCTCGATGCTGTAGATGTCGTGCATCGGGGGCGGCGAGATCAAGCTGACGCCGACCCGGGCAAAACGAGCCCGCGCGATCTGGGCGTCCACCTTGACGCCCATGAGTTGGCCGCCTTCGCCGGGCTTGGCTCCTTGTGCGATCTTGATCTCGATCTCGTCGCCGGTGACGAGGTACTCAGCGGTCACGCCAAAGCGCCCCGAGGCGATCTGCTTGGTCACCGCGGTGATGCCGTCGCTGAAGTAGTACGGGTTCTCGCCCCCCTCTCCGCTGTTGCAGCGCGCGCCGACCGATCGCATCGCGAGGAAGAGGTCGCGTTGAGACTCGGCATTGATCGCGCCAAACGACATCGCGCCCGAGCCGAAGCGCCGCAGGATGTCCGCGGCCGGCTCGACGGTGTCCAGGGGGATCGAGGCGGTGCCTTCACGCATCGCGAGCAGGTCGCGTGGATTGACGGGCGCGACCGCCTCACCCTGCTGCAGGTACTCCTCCCAGATCTCGGACTCGGTCCGGCCACGCAGGCGCCCCCGGACGAGGTCGTGCACCAGCCGGCTCCGCTCGGCCGTCATCACGTGCCGCTCCCCGTGGTCCGGGTCCGTGTCTCGCCACGCACCTTTCCGTTCCTTCAGCTGGTAGGTGGAGGGGAGGGCGTCCGAGAGCTCGCCGCGCTCGGCCCAGCTCCACGAGCGCTCCAGCGCGACGCCAAGCTGTTCAAACTCCAGGCCTCCCAGGGGGCTGCGGTTGGTGCCGAAGTACTCGTCGACGAGGCCGTCTCCGAGGCCAAGGGGTGTGAACAGCTTGCTGCTCTGGTAGCTGCGCACGACCGAGATGCCCATCTTGGCCATGACCTTCAGCAGGCCGCTGAGCAGCGCCTGAATCAAGTGACGCTCTCGCGCCTCCGCATCCTCGGGGTCGGTGGCCTCGAAGCGGGCGATCTCCAGGGCCAGGCGCGGGCAGACCGCGGTGGCGCCGAACCCGATCGTGCAGGCGAGCGCGTGGGTGCTGCGCACGTCGCCCGCCTCCACCACCAGGCTCGCCTTGAGCCGGTGCCCGTGTCGGTTGAGCGTGGTGACGACGGCCCGCAGCGCGAGCAGGCTTGGCACGGGGGGGTGGGTTGGCGAGGCGGTTCGGTCGGAGAGGATGAGGATGGAGGTTCCTGTGCGGACGGCATCGAGGGCGTCTTGCCCAATCTGAAGCAGCGCCGCCCGGAGTCCTTCGCCGCCGTCGGCCCGCGGGTAGATCATCGGGATCTCGGTCGAGAGGGTGCGCAGTCCCGAGGGCAATCGAAGACTCATCGCGCGCAGCACCTCGATCTGCTCGAGCCGGAGCACGGGATCGTCGAGCTCGAGTGCAGGGGTCGGGGGGATGAGCTCGGCCGGCGCGAAGATGTTGGGCCGCTTGCCGAGGTGGGTCGCGAGGTTGGTGACCATGGCCTCGCGCAGATAGTCGAGCGGAGGGTTGGTGACCTGGGCGAAATCTTGGACGAAGAAGTCGAAGAAGGAGCGGGGCTGGTCGGAGAAGATCGCAGGGCGGGCGGTGTTGCCCATCGAGCCGATCGGCTCTTTGCCGGTCGCCATCATCGGAGCGAGGATCCGCAGGCGCTCCTCTTTGGTGACGCCGAACAGGGCCTGGCGATCGAGGAGCTCGGCCACCGGGTCACCGATCGTGGCCTGGGCTTCGGGGTCCAGCTGGGCCGGAGCCTCCGCGATCGGCACCAAGCGCGCATCGAAGCTCGCGCCGGCGTTGCGCCGGGCCTCGCTCGGATCGCGCATGTGCACCTTGCCCGAGGGCAGACGCACGGTGACGCCCGAGCCTGCCTGCAGCGTGCCCTTGGCTTCGACGGCGCTTTCGTCGACCTCGAACGCGCCCGCCTCGGACGCCAAGTAGAACGCATCGGCGGTCATGCTCCACCGCGCGGGGCGAAAGCCGTTGCGGTCCAGACGTGCGCCGACGATCTCACCGTCGCTGAAGGCGAGCAGGGCGGGGCCGTCCCAGGGCTCCATCGCGCGTCCCCAGAAGCCGTAGTAGTCGGCCGTCGCATCGGCGGCGGGGACCATGATCGCCAGGATGTCGTCGATGTGCGGAAGAATGGATCTGTACTTCAGCGCTTCGACCATCTCGCCGAGGCTGCCCGAGTCACTGATCTCGGTGCGGGTCAAGAGCTCGTCGCGTCCAAGGCCAACGGCGCGTTCTCGAGAATGGGCCCAGGACCGGTTTCCAGCCACGGTGTTGATCTCACCGTTGTGCGCGATGAGGCGAAAGGGCTGAGCTTTGTCCCAGGAGCTGCGGGTGTTGGTGGAGAAGCGGCGGTGAAAGAGCCCGAAGCGGCTGACGAATCGAGGGTTGGCGAGGTCGGGATAGAACTGGTCGAGATCAACGCCTCGGCACAGCGCCTTGTAGACAACGGTTGTCGTCGAGAGCGAGACGAAGAAAAGGTCCTTCCAGGCGTCTGCGCGCTTGAGCTTGTTTCGGGTGGTCTGCTTGGCTCGGTAGAGCTTGGCGTTGAAGGATGCGTCGTTGCGGGCGGACTCGGGCCGCTCGAGCGTTGCCTGCACGATCACCGGGCAGCTCGAGCGCGCTTCGGGGCCGAGGACGTCGAGGTTGCGGGGGACGTCTCGGTACCCGAGCACTCGCATCCCCAGAAACTCGAACGTGGACTCGAAGACCGCGAGCGCACGTTCGCGCCGAGTCGCGTCGGGGGTCAGGAACAGGGTCGCCAGAGCGACGGTTCCGGGCTCGTGTCCGAGGATGGCGAACGGGATGTCCGTCATCACGCCGGCGCCGTCACTGCTTCGCCCGTCGGGCCCGACGGCGCCGCGGTGTTCGACCCGGCGTAGCGCGTGTAGCGTCGAGCGGACAATGGCGTGCGAGCGGATGCGATTGCGGGCGGCGACGAACCCTACGCCGCACGCAGCGTATTCGGACTTCGGCTCCATGGCCGCGATCATGCGGCGCGCTCGGGCCCGCGTCGAGGGCAGGTTCTGCCGCAGATCGACCGCCGACGATTACAATTTTACGAACACACCATGCGCACGTGTAAATGGGTTTACAGCCGCGCGATGGCTGCGGTTTTTCGAAAACGGCTACGCCGCCGCTCAATCGCCGCGCTCTTGCGGTCCAAAGGACGCTCAGGAACCATCCCTGCCCATGCAAGCGACGCCCGTCGACTCTGGCACGACCGCATGGATGCTCACCTCGACCGCGCTGGTGCTCCTGATGGTGCCCGGGCTCGCGATGTTCTATGGGGGCATGGTCCGGGCAAAGAACGTGCTGGGGACGATGCTCCACAGCTTTGCGGCGATGGCGATCATCGGCGTCTTTTGGGTGGTGGCGGGCTATGCGATGG
>CAYGTG010000571.1:0-5699 GCA_964352485.1 uncultured Nannocystaceae bacterium
CTCCTGCGCCGCGATGTCGAGCACGAACACCCCGTCGTCGCCGCCGATGTTGCCCGAGGGCACGAACGCCAAGGTGTCGGCCGTGTTGATGTCCACGTCCCGGGAGGCTGCGCCAGCCGGGAGCGCCAGGGCGGTGGCGACGAGCGTGGCGGTGTCGATGAAGTGCACCTGGCTGCTGTCCTCCGAGGCGACGATCAGCGTGCCACCGTCGGCGGTGATGTCGATGCCCCACGGGTCGTCGCCCACGGGAACGCTGACCTCGGGGACCGACATGGGGATCCCGTTGGTGCTTGAGACGTCGAAGACGTGGACCACGTCTGCGCTGCGGTCGGTCACGTACACGGTGGATCCATCGGGCGCGACCGCAAGGTCCCACAGCGAGCCGCCCACCTCGACCGACGACCACGTGTCTGCGCCGGGGTCGTAGGTCATCAGCGCGCCGCCAAACCACTCGACCACGTAGATCTGCCCGGTGCAGGGGTTGAGCGCCATCTTGCCGGCGTCGTTGCCACCGGGGGTCGGGAAGGAGGTGGTCTCGGTGTGACCCGCGACGTCGAACGAGGTGATGCTCGCGTCGTCACGGCTGGCCACGAAAGCCGTGGAGCCGTCGGCGGTGAACACAACGTCGACGGGATAAGGGTTGTCCATCGACAGCGGGACCGACGCGACGATTTCCGAGGTGGCCGTATCGACCGCCACGACCCCATCACCGGAGGCCCCCACGAACCACACCTCGGTGCCGTCGGGCGTGATGGTGGCGTCGTAGGGATAGTCGGCCTCGGGCAGCAAGCTGACCGGGACGCCGACCGCCGCCTGAGTCACCAGGTCGAACACCGCGAATGCGTCGCCGGTCGAGAGGCCCACGAAGCCGGCGTTGTCGGTCGTGCCTGCACCGGTTGTGTCATCGGTCGTCGACGCGTCTCCCGTGCTGCTCGTGCTCGCCCCCGTGGTGTCATCGCCCGTCGAGCCCGCTTCGCCACTCGAGCTCGCGACACGGCCGGTATCGTCGCTCGATGAGCCGCCCTCGCCGGTCGAGGCGCTGGCGCTGGTGCTCGACCCGCCCTCGCTCCCGCTGCTGGCCTCCGCGCTCGCCGTCGTAATCGCCGTCGCGCCGGTGATCGTCACGGCACCGGAGCCTCCCGACGTGCTGCTCTCGTCTCCGCTCTGTGAACCCGCGATCGTGGCATCGTCACCGCATCCGACGAGGGCCAGGCAAGTCAGGACCAGCTGGAAGGTTTGGAGTCGCGAAGACATGCGGCGCAGCCTATCCAAAGTTGGGCCGACCTCCCGTCGTGACGCCTCCGTCTGGGTGTGAGCCAGCCGGGCAACGACCTGCGGGGCCAAAAAAGAGTGAAAGCCCCCGGATCCGGCGGGCGTTCCAGGCTGCATGCGCCCTAGCCTCACTCTACTCGCGTCCACGCTCGCCTTCGCTGCCGCCTGCGCGGGAACGAAAGACACGCCCCCGAGCCCCGGGCCGACCGCGACCGCCGGCTCGATCGACCCTGCAGTGGCGCGCGCCTGTCCGGACGCCCCGTCGATCTCCGCCAGCGGCGCCACCGAGTGCACCGAGATGGGCTGCAACGACGGCTACCAGATCGACATCACGCCCTACGAGGCCTGGCCGGCCGGGGAGTATCGCTACGTCCTCGAGCTCGACGAACGCACGGTGACCTGCACCGGCACCCTTCCCCTGCAGCCATGCGGAAGCCCGAGCATCACGTGCGACGGCGAAGGCGTCTCCATCACCGAAAGCGGCTGCGCCCTCGACCCAGCTCAGCACGCCTTCGGTGGAGTCTCGATCCCCGAGCTGCCGCAGAGCGTCCACCTACGCCTCGAACACAACGGCACACCCCTCGTCGATCAGGCGCTCACGGTGGAGTACACCTCCTCGCAACCCAACGGCCCCGGCTGTGGGCCGGCGTGCTGTCAGGGCGGCGACGCGGTCGCGCTGTCGTTCGAATCGGCTCCAGAGTAGCGCGGCGACGTCACAGCCTCCGCCCCCCGCCCGGCATCCCGGTTTGGTCGCAGGTGCCCGGCGATACGATTGCGTCGGTCCACGCGGGCAGGCAGACGAACTCGTCATCCGCGGGGAAGCGGCCGTTCTTGTCCGCGCAGTCGATGTCGTCCGTCCACGCAGGCCGAGCAGCGGGAGGCGTGGGGGCCGTGCGCCTCGACGTCGTCAGAGTTGAAGCTCGCGCAGCGGAGCGGATCGCCCATGCCTCGTTCTCTCATGTCGGTGCGCTCGCGGCACACCATCCGGCTCAAGGCCGGTCAGCCTCCCGCCGATGGGTCCGGCGGGGGACGATGCATGGTGGTGCACGCGAGATCTGAAGAGGCGCCGGTCAACGAGCTGCGGGCGGTGTGGAGCGTGGCCTGTCTGTGCCTGCTGGCGTTCGCTGCCGGCGAAGTGGCGCTGCATTTGAGCTACCTTGGACGCGGGTGATCTCGAAGCGACTGTCGGGGCCCTCGGATCTGAACATCACGCGGTAGACGCGGCCCTCCGCGTCGGAGGCTTTCCAGCCCTCTTCACCTCCGCCCTGGGCGATGCCGTTTTCGTCGAGCCAGGTTCCATCGTCGCAGTACCAGTCGCTGCGCTCCTCGCCGAACGTCGACAGCAGGCGATTGAACGCCTCTTCGGAGACGGGCGCGCCGTCGATGAAGTACGCACCCGCCGGCTCGGCGGCGTGCTCCGGGGCTGTCGGGGGCGCCGTGCTGGGGGCTTGGGCGCAGCCCACACTCACGAAGAACGCGCCCAAGGCGAAGAGGTTCCGCGTCCACGGCTGCAGGTGTGCGAGCATCGACGCCCGGAACGCGCGAGCTTCGACGCCCCTTACAGGCGATTGCGGCACAGGCGATTGCGGCCGGCGCACCGACAGCTCGAGGTCGAACGGCTCCCTTCCTCGGCGTGGCATCATCCGGCGGTGAGTCGGTACGCTTGGATGCTCTCGTTCCTCCTCGGCTGTGGCCCGACCGTGAGCACAGGAGACGGGCAGGGGGAGGGAAGCCAGGGCGGCACGGCCTCCAGCCCCACCACATCGGATGCTGGCACAACATCGGGCGCCGCCTCGACCTCCAGCGGCCACGCGAGTACCTCGACGGGTACGCTCGGGGTGCCGCCGCCTGAAGGATGCGAATGCCGCGAAGCAGGATTGTGTGCTGGGGTATCGACCGACTGCGGCGGGGACGAGGTCTGTCCGGCAATCGTCACCGACTGTGCGCGGCCCGTGCCGTACTACGGCTGTATCGGCCAGGACGTCATCCTCGACGAAGCAGCGCTCTCGTGTGCGCTCGATGCCCTTGCCGAGCGCACGCCGGGATGGTTCGACATCTCGCTGCAGGATCTCGGCACTGGCCAGCTGCGGGCTCGAGGGCTGCTCCTACGAGACGTGGAGGGTTCACGGGCTCGGAGACACAGGACAAGCAGTCGTCTCCAATTGCTATCGGGTCCCACTCGACGAGGAGCCCGAGGTCCTCAACGGCCTGCGCAGCCTCGAGACCCCCGGCTACTTCGAGGGATGTAAGGACCGCGAGGGCGGCGGCGCTCAGCTCGACTGCCTCTTCGGCGGGCTGAAGGGCGGCAGCGCGATCACATGCCCTTGAAGCCGACGGAGATGCTCAGGGCCGGCAGCGTGGCGCGCTCGTACTGATGCAGACACCCACGCCGCGTTTGGTGAGTTCCCGCTGGGCCTGCCCGCGAACGATGGAGGGAACTCCGCCGAGGTCACGCCTTAGCGGACGCATCGTTGCCGTGATGGGTCCGGGCCTCCACGCCCAAGGCAGACGCTTCGGTCAGGAAATCGGAGGGAGGCTCGGGCAGCGCCGCGGAAAGTAGGCGTTGTATTGGCGGTCGCCGATGGTAACGGTGGAAGTGCTGGACAAGGCTTCGGAGATCGCGGGAGGAAACGGATCGTGACTGGGGCAGATGCCGATGCGAAAGACGCGAGCGAGGAGCGTCATCCACGCCCGCCTCCACTCATAGCCCATCACATTCCGCCTTCCACAGTGACCCCAGCGTCGTGGTCTCGCCGTCACGGCCTGTCACGGTGTTGCTCAAGAAGTTGTTGCTCGTTCCGCCCCCGAAGTCCTGCGCTCCAAACCAGTAGACGCGCTCTACAGGAGATCCGTCCCCGAAGAACCCGTCGCTCGACTCGAGCGCAGCGACTTGATCCTGCGCGCTCTCACTCGAGAGATAGCTCCAGTTCGTAATATAAACCGGCAGGTGTTCCTCGATCTTTCGGACTTCGTCGACGACGAACGCAACTGCCGCATCACAGTTGCCCCCGTTCCAGGGGCCACAAAAGGCGTTGATGGCAACAACATCGATGTAGGCCGGGCTCGTCGGGTCAACGCAAGGGGCGCCGCAAGCCTCGAAGAAGGCACCCACATTGTTCGGGATCACATCTGCATCCCCAGATCGGATCAAGGGGCTCGTGACCCTGGTCCCGGCAGCACGCATGGTCATGAGCTCCGAAGCGTTCGCTTCGGCGTAGGCGACCCAAGCGTTGCCCGACCAGGTGTAGTCGCGCCCCTGCGTATCCGGTTCGTCCCAGAGATAGAAGGTGTCACCACGACACAGGGAGGGATCCTTGTCCAGGCCGTCATTGTCGTCGTTGGTGTTGCTCAGGTGACAGGGATCGCCAGCGCCGCCGTAGGCAAAGCAATGCATGCTGGGATCGCCGGCTGGCCCCCAGAGATCTTGTTGGCACTGTGCTTCAGCGTCATCCGAGGCGTTCACGGCTGCACCGCACTTGTTGTCGTTCGAGCCGCCCGTGCCTGTGTCCTCGCCTGTCCCCGTCTCCGTGTCCTCGCCTGTGCCCGTCTCCGCGCCCGTGCCCGTGCCCGCGGCAGTGCCCGTCTCTGCGTCTGCGTCTGCGTCTGCGTCCACGGACCCGCCTGTGCTCGTCTCCGCGCCCATGCCACCGTCGCCGTGTGGAGAGAGCCCAGAGTCAACGGCGTCTTCGTCCACACGACACGCCGCGAGCACCAGGACGACCAGGCCCAATGTCAGGTTTCGCGTGTTCCCGTGTCGAGCGAGCATCATCCAACCTCCCTGTTCCCGACGGGCTCTCGAACGGCTCAGCCTTTTTCCAGCTGCTCTCGCTGATGTCGCCGGGGATCGCGCCGGGTCTGACGGACTCGGTGAGCCGTCTTGGCTTGCTGCGGGAACAAGGAGGCGTGCCCACCTTTCGCGACCGCTTTCCGTCCATGGCCGGCCTGCTCCTCCTGAGCGCGGCGTGTTCGACAACGCCTTCGACAGACCCCTCGAATGATTCCCCCGCGTCGAACACCTCGGATTTCGGCGAAACGGGCTCGGAGACGTCGGTGGGCAGTGGCGAGGGCGAAGGCGAGGGCGAGGGCGAGGGCGAGAGCGAGGAAGCTACAGGGCCAGCCGGGAGCTCCACGACGGGCGGTCCACCGCACGATGGGGGGCTGGGTCCAGCGATCTTCGAGGAGGGCGAGCTCGATCCTCCGTCGATGGGCGGCACGATCACGTTCGAGCAGATCGGCGCCGCGGGCTGGTATCCGAGCCGTCGCGACCCGGCCCTCGGCGATTGCGACGCGCACGCCGACGGGCAGTGCTGCCTTGCGACCCACACCCGAGACGACGACCCGCTGGCTCCGTGGGATGAAGAGCTCGGGCTGACCCTGCGCGGCCCCATGCTCATCAAACAGCTGGCCGTCTACCAGCCGACGGCGTC
>CAYGTG010000572.1:0-5691 GCA_964352485.1 uncultured Nannocystaceae bacterium
AAGGCGCGCCGACGCTGCTGTTTCCCGCCGCAAGCATGGGGGTGGGGAACCCGGCAGCCGGAGGGCGAGAGTTCGTGATCCCCCCCGATGGTCTGTTCGTGTTGGACGATGTTGCCGGCGAAGAGGCCCTGGAGATTCTGGTTTCGGAGACCCCGCTGACCGATCTCGAGGCGCGATTGGCCACGCTGGGCAGCGGCGATGCTGCTGGGCCCAACGTGTTGGAGCCGGTGGCGGAGTTGCTCTGCCCGCCGAGCGGAAAACGAGGCGTGAAGTACACCAAGACAACGGCGGTCTGCGGGGCGCGACGGCACCGCGGTGTGCTTTACACCAAAACCCAGCAACCGCAGATCAAGGCGGTGCCGGGCGATGGCGTCGTCGTGTTGCAGCACGTGGTGACGCACCGCTAGCGTTGGCTGCAGGCCGAGGTCCGCGCCCCCTTGCCGGTGTAGCTCGCCACGGATCTGCGTCACCGACGACTCCAGATCGACCGGCCCAGTGGGCCGGCTCCACGGTGCGCGAGTCCGAGGATCGCATCACTCTGGAGGAGCGAGGACCTCACCTGCGATCGCGGCTCGGGCCCGAGACATCGCCTCGCGGGCGACTTCCGTCGTAGGATGATCGGCACCGAACTGTGCGGCGCAGATCTCGATCGCGCGCTCGAGGTGGGGGATTGCTCTTCGTGGCGTACCCGCGAGCGTGTACTGCTCGCCCAGGGCCAGCAGCGGGTAGTGAAGGTCTTGGTGGTCCGAGCCGTGGGCACCTTCGAGGATGCGCACGGCCTTCAGCTGGTGAGCCTCCGCCTCTGCCCACTGCTCACGCGCCGCCGCGACGTTGCCCAGCGCGACGTGGGAGTAGGCGACGTCGGGGTGGTCTTCGCCGTACGTGGCCAGCTTGATCTCCAAGCCACGTTGAAGCGGGGGCACGGCCTCGTCGTAGCGGTCATTGGACGCGTACAGCGATCCGAGGTTGTGGAGGTCGCGGCCGAGGTCGGGGTGGTCGGCTCCCTGAACGCGTTCACGGATCTCGATCGCGCGCAGGAGGTTCGCCAACGCCTCGTCCGGCTCCTCCTGGGCGTTCCGCACGATCGACAGGTTCGCGAGCGCCGAGGCCATTTCCACACCGTCAGAATCCCCGGCCTCCTCCCGCAGCGCGATCGCCTTCTCGATGTGTTCGCGCGCCGCGTCGAAGTTGCCGAGGCCACCCTCCAGCCGAAAGCGTGCATTGTGGAGTCGGGCCGCGGCTTCGAGGTCGGAACCTCTGCGACCGAGTTCGGCTTCGGCGCGCGCCCACTGACGACGCGCCTCTTCGGTGCGGCCGCCCGCGTCGACGAGCGCTGCCACGAGGCTCACGGCCGCTCGGAAGGCGACTGCGTCGTGGCGGACGCGGACGGCGGTGAGATACGCCGCGCGAAGCTCCGCTTCAGCGGCCGGAAGGTCGCCGGCGCGCAGCGCTAGGTTCCCGGCCGCGAGCGCGACTTCGGCAGCCAAGGGAGGCCAGTCGATGTCGGCTGTGGTGCTGCGAACCGCCTGGAGCTGCTCTCCTGCCGTCTCATAGCGGCCGGCGTCGCGAAGCGCCCAGACCCGAGCCAGCGCCGCGCGAGCTCCTTCGACGCGCCGTGAGAGCTCGGGATCGGTCGGATCGATCTCCCTGCGACGCAAGGAGGTCGCGTCGGCACAGGGCGCCAGCTCCGGCAGACCGCTCACCGTTTGCAGCGCGCGTTCGGCCACGCCGGCGTCGGGCTCCGCGAGCACCCCAACCACGGCATCCAGCGCGAGCCGACTGCGCTCCAAGCAGGCGATGCGGAGATCCATCAGCTCCGAGGACTGCTCGCCGCGCACCAGAGTGGCTTCACAGGCTGCGCGTCGCTGCGCGGTCCATGCCTCGGCCCAGTCGTCCAGGTCCGAGGTGGCCCGCTGTGCGACCGTCGTCGTCCACCCGCGCGCCGGATCGGTCAGCGCGGAAGACACGACCTCACGTTCGCGGTCACTCCACGTGGAGTCGAGCGCACGTGTGGCGGACTCGCACGGATTCTCAGTCGCGGGCTCCCCAACCCTCGCACCGAACCAGACGCTGACGCCGATGACTGCCGCCCCTCCCAGCGCTCCCACCATCCGTTTCCGGCGCCGGGCTGGATCGCGCGTGAGGGCATCGAGCAACGTGGCCATGCTCGCGTGGCGTCTGTCAGGCTCGGGCGCCATCCCACGCTCGAGTTCTGCGCGCAGCCAGGGCGGTACCCTCGTCCCCGCCGGCGGTGACTCGAGCTGGCCCTTGACGATCTTGACGCCCAGCAAGGGGAGCGTCGAGGCCTTGAACGGTCGCTGGTCATGCAAGGCCTCCCATGTGACGACGCAGAACGCGAACTGATCCGACCGCGCGTCGAGGGGACCTCCGGCCCACTGCTCGGGGGCCATGTACGCGGGCGTCCCGAGCAACGCCCCGGTCTGCGTGACGCTCTCCTCCAGCGTATCGATGGTGCCCATGCGCGGACTCGACGCGACATCGCTCGGCCTGTGCTGTTGTCGCTGGCCGTCCTCGGCCTCGAGGTCGGGGCTCGCCTCGCCGGAGCTCGCCCGGGCGAGCCCGAAGTCGACGACTCGGGCGAGCCCATCCTCGTCGATGAGGATGTTGTCCGGCTTGACGTCGCGATGCACCAGCCCGGCGCGGTGGGCTGCCGCGAGCCCATGTCCGGCGGGGATCAGCGTGGCGAGGATCTCGGGCCAGGTCGGCCGCCGCTGCTGCCGTAGCCACTGACGCAACGTCTGGCCCTCCACGAACTCCATTGCGACGTAGACGTGCCCATCGTGGGTGCCGACGTCGTAGATCTGCACCACGTTCGGATGAGACAGCCGGGCGAGCGCCTGCGCCTCCCGGATCAGCCGCTGCTGAGCCTGGCCTGTCTCGGAGCCGAGCCCCTCTTCGGTGCGGAGCACCTTGATCGCCAGCTTGCGCGACAGCTCGGGATCGAAGGCCGCATAGACCACGCCCATCGCCCCAGCACCGACCCGTTCGATGACGAGGTGTCGGCCGATCTTGCGCGGCGCCGGGCCATCGTCGAGCCCCAGCCCTGCGTTGGCGGTCGTCTCCCCCTCGAGCACAGCCTCGGCATGTTACGCCGGATCAAGGGCGTGCGCTCACGCTCGTCGTGTTCTTCGAGCTTGTTGCAGCGACCGCACGCCGACCTGAACGAGCACCTCGACGACGCCAGTGATGGCGAGCCCCCTGGCGAAAGGCTGTGGCGATCCCACGGAGGCGTTGGACAACAACCCGGCGGTCTTCAGGCCCGCCATAGGCCGCTCTCGATGCCGTCCAGCGCACCCCCAACGGGCAGGTTCGCGTGCGCTTCAAGAAGCCCAACCGCTTCGGGGCAACCTTCGCCCAGATGACCCCCGGCACCTTTCTCGCACGGCAGTGTGCCCTCGTCCCTCCGCCCCGGATACACACGGTTATCCCGGCTTTTTCACACTTCATTTCGACTACTTACGATCGACGATAAGCGGTTTTTTGTGATCGTTCTTGGGCGGCGCTGGAACGAAACCGAATGCGACCGGGTGTTCATGCGTCGTCTGCGGGTACGATCTGCGCATGGTCGACGAACGCTGGCCCAACTTCGAGCGTCCCGACGATGGGGAGGAGCTTCGTGTGCACCCGGCCGGAGAGCTACTGCTCGAGTCCGGGGCCGTCGTGGTCTGCGATCCTTTCGTCCCCATGAACAAAGAGCCGTTGGACACGCGCGTGAAGGCCGGGCGGTATCCGGTCGACGTGCTCGTGCTTCGGTCGAAGGGAGATACCAGGGTGGCGATGGCTCGGGTGCGGCTCGGCTCGTCCGCACCGTCACGCTGGAAGCGTGCGGTCTGGCCGGGGCAGGACGAGCGCACGCTCGGGCCAGGCCAGATCTTCGGCTACGGGGTCGACGCGGGGACCGGATGTTTCGCCGACCCGGCCGCGCTGGAAGCGTTCGGCGAGCTGGACGATCCGATCGGAGTGCTGGAAGACATGGGGCACACCTGGTCGGTCGGGTCCTTCGAAGACGGCGCGCGTTCGGTGGTCGCGTTCTCCAGCGGCTATGGCGACGGCGTGTACGCATCGTGGTGGGGCCTCGACGACAGCGATGAGGTGGTGGCGCTCGTCACCGACTTCGGCGTCCTCGATGTGCACTGGCCCGAAGCGGGCACAGACCCGAAGTTTCGGAAGGCATACGCCCGCGAAACCCTCGACCGGCTGCTCGCTCTTGCGCCCAAGATCCGTAGCGGGAGTGGGGAAGTCTCGCAAGCGTACGAGCTTTCACAAGAAGTCCGAAGCCTTCGCTCCGACCTCGGAGATGGCGCGGCCCGGCTGCTCCGCGCGGTGTTCGAGCACGCCGACAACGAGAAGGCGCGGTTCTGCCTATCGAGCGCGATCGACTGGTCCGATGAGGCGCGCCAGTCGGAGCTGGCCGAGGCGCTCGAGCAGTCGGGCTACGAACGAGGCTGGCCGGTCCTCGAGGAGGTCGCAGACCAGCTTCGTTGGGAGACGCTCCTCCCCGAGTTTGCGGCGTGGGTGCACGAAGGTGCCAAGCGCCACAGCTCGCGCTGGGCGACCGCGCTCTCGGTCGCGTCCGAGGCTCGGACCGGAAACCATGCTTTCTTTGCCCCCGCCGCCGAGTTCGTCGAGATGGACTGGTGGTCCGGCCTCCGCGCCCGGGCCGAGACGGCGCAGGAGTACGAGCGAGCCCGTGTCCACGTAGGCGCGAAGTTCATCCAGCCGTCGCTGCAACTGCTCGCTCAGGCGCCCTCGCTGCCCGAAAGCACCATCGAGGGTCTCGTGCAGCTCCTCGACGAGGGCCAGGCGCCGTGGTCCCGGCAGGCGATGCGGCTGCTGGAGAACCATGACGCTTCGCGGTTGCGCCCCTTCCTGACCGCCGAGGATGTTGGCGTGCGCGTGCTCGCGGCCGAAGTCATCCTGCGCGATGAGGCCGAAGATCCCCAGGCCCTTGCAACCGTCCGCGCCGTGATCGACGACCCGCAACCCCTTCCCGACGAGGTGCGCGCCTCGGCCGTGGACGCCTTGCCCGACAAGGAGCAGCGCAAGCGTGCGTACCTGGACTGGGCGATCGCCGGGAGCCGGGTTGGGCTGTTTCAGGAGCCGGATTCCCCGTCCGTGCGTGGCGCAGATGCGCACTGGATCGACGGCCCCGGGGAGGACAGCCGACGACCCCGTCGCCCGCACGAACCCCGCAACCCGTCCTCGCCTCGCTCCAAACTCGTCAGATCCGAGCGAGTCCCCCACTCCCTCCGTCGTACGCAGCCTCTCGACGTACGTCGAACCAATAGCGATCAGCGGGGGGACCCGCCTCTCCTCCTCCCAGTTGTCCGCGCAGGTCAGGCCAAGGCGCAACGACACCCATGCCGGTGCACCATCAGCCAAGTCCCGGCGGGGAACAGCACGTCGCGGACCCCGTCGCGCCAAGCACACAACGCATCCTTGTACTCCGAGAGCCATCCGCGATTGCGCTGCGCAGCTTCGATGCGTGCCCACTTGTCCGTGCTGGCAAACGTCGGGTTTCGACCCCGGCGCTTCTCCCACGAGGTCGCACAGTCGTACGGGTTCTGCCGAAGCACACGCCGCTCTCCGAGGAACTTACGGCCCGTCTCACGCGTCTCCTTCTCCGCCCCCTTCTCGAGCTCGCGAACCCGCGACCGCACGAGCTGGTGG
>CAYGTG010000573.1:0-5684 GCA_964352485.1 uncultured Nannocystaceae bacterium
AGCTACGACGGCGGCCAGCGATCCCGCCGAGGCGGTTCCGGAGCCCGAGGTTCAGGACCCCAAAAGCAGCGAAATCGAGGCCGCAGCACCACCTGTCGCTGAGATCGCGAAAGATTCGGCGCAGGGCTCCACGACCCCGGAGGCAGAGTCCGACCCCGCGCCGGTGGCCGAGGCCTCCGTGGCTGAAGGCGCGGAAGCCGAAGCGTCCTTGGACGACACCGGCGACTCCGCCCCGGACGCGAGCACCGCTGCGGACGAACCGCCGCCGGCACTCGAGGTGGAGCCCCAGCCCGCCGAGATTCCGTCGTTCGACGGGGAGGCGTTGGCCGCCGCCGTCACTGCGCAGGCGGTGCCCGAGGACGATGACGCTGTGGCCGGCGCTCGGTCGATCTGTGCGGACCTGATCGCCGAGCACCCTGGCGTTCGTCGCCTGTTGCGTCGTCTGACGATGACGCGCGGCAAGCTCACCACAGCGGTCGTCGAGTCGAAGAAGGACCGCGCCGCCCGATACAGCAAATTCTTCGAGCGCGCCGAAGTCTGCAGCTCGATGGCACCGAACAACGTGCTCGCCGTCCAGCGTGCGGAGCGCGATGGTCTTCTGGCCGTGTCCATCGAGGTCGACACGCAGATGCTGTGTGACGAGGTCGCCAGTCTCCTCAAGGTGGCCGAAGAGGGCCCTGCGGCGGACGTATTGCGCGCTGCAATCGAAGACGCGTGGACCCACGGAGGCCTCAGCAAGGCCATTTGTGGATGCGTTCGACGCCAGATGAAGGAGCGCGCGGACCGGGCGATCATCCCCAACCTCTGTGAGGCGCTTCGTCCTCAACTGCTCGCGCCGGCGTTCGGACGTCGGGCGGTGCTGTGCATCGATCCGGGGACGCAACACGGCTGCCGCCTCATCGTGCTGTCCGCGGAGGGGGCGATCGCGGCGCAGGACACGGTCTATCCCCTCCAGCCCAAGCTCCAAGCCCCGCAGGCCAAGGCTCGGATCGCCGAGGTGTGCACCAAGAACAAGGTCGAGCTCGTCGTCGTTGTCGGGGGCAGCGGAGCGCGCGACGTCGAGAAGCTGGCTCGGGCCGCGCTTGCTGAGACCGAGGGCGCACCACAGATCTCCGTGCATACCGTCGATAGCGACGCCGTCGGCAGTCTGGCTGGCAGCAAGACCTTCAAAGAAGAATTCCCCAAAGCGGATGCTGCAACGCGCCGGGCCGTGGTGGCAGGGCGCCGGGTTCAGGACCCGCTCACCACGCTCGGCAAGGCGGACCTTCGCAAGCTCTCGCTGGGTCAACACCAGTTCGATGTCGATCCGGAGGCGCTGCGCCAGGCGCTTGAGCAGGTGGTGGGCACCTCGATCGCGAAGGTCTCGGTCGACCTCAACGCGGTCGATCTGGACACCCTCGGCCGGGTGCCGGGCATGTCGCAGGCGTTGGCCAAAGCGGTGATCGCCCACCGCGAGGGCAAGAGCGGTGGCTTCCGCAGCCGCAACGAACTGCTCGAGGTTCCCGGACTCGTCGGGAAGGCATTCGAGCAGGCCTCAGGTTTTTTGAGGGTCCTCGGCGGCGAGCAACCGCTCGACGCCACGACGATTCACCCCGAGCGCTATGCCCAGGTTGCCCTGATGGCTCGCGCTCTGGATACGACGGTCCCCGAGCTGCTCGGGGACGCCGCGAAGGTCGACGCGCTGGACCCCGAGCCCTTCTTGGGGCAGCCGGGGGTCTCAGGAGAACCTCTGGGGCCGCGCGGCCTCAGCCAGATCCAGGCCGCGCTTCGGCACCCATCCCGGGATCCGAGGCCGGCGTTCGAGGTCGCGGCCTTTCACCCCGACCTGGGCAGCTTCGCCGACCTCAAGGTCGACATGGAGCTCGAGGGCGTCATCACGCACCTCGCCGGCTTCGGTGCGTTCGTCGATGTGGGTATCGCCCAAGAGGGGCTCATCCACCTCAGCGAGCTGAGCCACGACTACGTATCGGCCGCGGCCGACGTGGTGCACGTGGGCCAGCGCATCAAGGGCAAGGTCATCGAGATCACCGGCGAGAAGAAGCGATTCGCGCTCTCGCTCAAGGCGCTCGTCGAAGCTCCGGATCGACCCGCTCGGGATCGTGGGGACCGTCCGCGCCGCGGCGGCGACCGTGAACGCGAGGGGGGGCGCGACGCTCGACCGTCCAAAGGCGGCAAGCCGAAGGGCGGGCGTCCGGGATCCAAGGACGGCGGTCGCAAAGAGAAGCGAGAAGACAAGGTCCTGGGGTTCCGCATGGACCTCTCCGACTTGGCGTCTCGGCTCGGCAAGGGCTGACCCACCTCACCCGCGGCAAGAGGTCATGGCTCGGCGGCGAGGGCTCGCAACGCAACGCGAGTCCCCACGCCGTCCCACAACGTGGCCATCACCGACAGCGGTTCGTTGATGGCGGCCAACCGCAACACGTTGGCTTTCGCGGGGGACGCCTGCGTGAAGTTGAGCGGGCAGTGCTCGACCCGACCGTCCTCAAGCAGGACCGCCGCGCCGTGGGAGCGGCAGATGAGTGGCCGCTGTTCGTACACGGCACACAGGCCACCGAGCAGCATCGCGCAGTGCTTGCTCTGGCTGGCTTGGGCACGCACTCGAGCCCGGGTCGCTGGGGGCAGGGAAGCGAGAGCATCTCGTATGGCGTCGGCTTCCACCGCAAACACGCTCAGCTCGACGTGGCAGCATTGGTCACAGCCCTCGCCGCAGCGCATCTGATCCCCGGCCTCGCGCGCGGCCGCGTCGAAATGGGCGTCGACACGCGTCCGCAGCTTGACGAGGGCGCCGCGGGCGGTCTGTGCGTCGCGCTCGCTCATGGGTCTCGTCGCAGAAGGTCGGCGGTCCGCGTCATGGCAGCCACGGCCGCGTCGGCGTCGTCGGGAGCGAAGCTGGCGCCTCCCACATAGGGATGGCCGCCGCCGCCGAGTCGCTCGCACAGCGAGGCGATGTCGTGGGAGCGACCTTCGGTGGGCAGCCAGGGGTTATAGCCGACCGAGAGCTTGTGACTCCCATCGGGACCTCGGCTGACGCCGACCAGATAGTGGATCTCTGGGTAGAGTGAGTAGGCGATGAACTTGTTGTAGGCCCGCGGCGGCTGGTCACTGAGGTCGTACGTGGCGACGTCGCCCTCGACCCGCACCCGGGTCCGCATCAGCTCGATGTCGCGTCGGTGGATCTCGAGCGCAGGGTCGACGACGCTTCGCACGTAGTCTGCCTCGGCCAGCCTGTCGAACGGTGTGTGGAGCAGGTCGGTGATGAAGCGGCTGACGCGATCGGGATCCCGATTTTGCTCCACGAAGGTCATCAGCTGCAGCGCGGGCTCGTTGAGCTCGACCGGCATCGCGGGGGTGGGGAAGGATGCCGTGTCGATGAGCTCGGCCCAGCGCAGCAGCTCTGCGTGCTCGCCGGGATCCCAACCGAAGCGTTGTGTACCGATGTCGGCGATGTAGCTGGTGCAGCTGGGCGCGACGGGGTCGTGAAAACGCCGGCCACTTTGGTGCGCGTCGAAGTGCTCGCGCTGGCCGGGCAGCTGGAACGCCGACACGTGGTGGTCGAAGAACCAGCCCAGCTTGGCGTTCGTGCTGTACCGGAAGTCGACGATTGCAGAGTCGTCCGCATCGAAGTCTGCATCGGTGAACGGATCACCTTGTTGGTGCGCCTTCGCGATGTAGACGAACTCTGCATCAGCCCGGACGCACGCTCGGTAGAACGCGGTGAAGACGGCAGCGCTGGCGGCTCCGTCGAAGCACGCAGCGTGATGGAGTACGTGGACCCGCATCTCGGAGCGCGGAAGGTACCAGAAGCGTCCGCCGCGGTGGGATGGCCACCAAGGGGCGCTACAGGCGTGAAACGACGCCAGGCTCGGCCGCGTGAATCGTGAAGATCCCCTCGGCGACTCTCTCCGCATCGCGAGGCGGGCGGGGCGGCGGTTCGGGGTTCCAGATCCACAGCGACGCCGGAAGGTGGCCTGGGATGGACGCCACAAGACCTCCGGAGGGCCGCAGTTCGGCCGGTGGATGCGCCGAGAGCAAGCAGCCTTGGTTCAGCAGGACCGCCAAGCTGCGACCGTCGCTGACAAAGAGGGCGTGAGGCGCCTCGTCGCCCAGCGACTCAGCGTAGTCGCCCAGCGCGTGCGCGAGTGCGCGCGGCTCGGCGTATGCGTTTTGGAATCCGGTTGCCTGATAGAGTTGGTCCAGGAGCGCGAGCAGCTGGATCTGGCTGTCGGGCTCGCGCGCCGCGTCGCGCGCCAAGAACGACGGGAGGGTACCGAGGAGCTCGGCGCGGGTCTGCTCGCGCAGGCGTGGCCCTGCGAGGACCGCCATCCAACGTCGGAAGCGCGCGGTCCGGGGCGGCTGTGTTGCGAGCCGAGTCCGAGACGTGGGGTGGAAGATGCCGAGCGAGCATCGCGCACCCGAGCGAAGCAGATCTCCGACCGGATCATCCGTGTCCCGCGCAACCGGCCTCGACTGCACGAGCGTCTCCGCGCCCATGCATCCACCGACGCTCCACCCTGAAAGGTTGTGGGGCACTGGTCCTGAACCGTACCCATGGGGTCCCGCACCCGCGTCCGCGGAGCCTTGTACATGAGCGTTGAACGTCGATTCGACCCAGGTGCGCCCCCAGAAAGGACGATCAGGGCGCGCTTCTACCAGCGCCACGAGAGTCGGGGAGGACACATGATGATCATAACAGGGCTGCAGGGTGCGGCCACTGCTGACCCGGGACACGAGTCCCAGTGGGCTGGGCTGCGGCTCTCTTTGGCCGGGGCGAAGACTGCGGGTGTCGCGGCCGGGTTTTCGCAGGTTTTTCGCGGCTTGGATCGCGGCTCGCTAGGGTCTGGGGATGGTGTTCTCGCGTGGAGTGTCCCTGGTGCGAACCGTCGCTCGCTTTGCTGTTGTGACGGCGGCCGCGGTGATCGCTTCCGCTTGTGCCAGCGGCCCCGAGACCAAGTCCCGCAGCAAGAGCGACGTGGCGAAGACCGGTCGCGCCGACAAGCACTACGACGTTGCGGTTGGTTCGTTCCACAACGGGATGTACTCCGATGCGAGGATTCAAATCGATCGTGCGCTGACCGAGGATCCTGAGCACGCCGACTCGCACTACCTTCAAGGGGTCCTGCTGCTGCAAGAGGGCAAGTCGATCGTCGACGCGATCGAGATCCAACAATGCCTCCAAGACGACGCCGCCGCGCAGCAGCGGGTTCGGGCTGAAACACTGCACCGCGAGGCTGGAGACGCATTTGAGCGGGCCGCAACCGCCTATCCCGAGGGGGCGTCGGGCCGGGGTCGTGCGCTGAACTCGATGTCGGTCGTCTCCTTATTCTTCCACGACACCGATGACGCGACGACCTCCGCTGAGTTGGCGCTTGCAGAACAATTCTATACGGCCCGGTACTCCGCGCTCTCCAACCTTGGGTGGGCGCAGTACCTCGAGGGCGACACGGTCAGCGCCACCGCGTCGCTGCGCCAAGCCGTACTGATCAACCCCGCGTTCTGCGTGGGCCACTACCGGCTGGCGCAGATCTATCTCGACTCCGGCCTCGATGAGCACGCCTACGAACATGCCAAGCAGGTCACCGAGAACGGCCAGTGCCCGATTCAAGACGCGTGGAGAATCGCCGGTGTTGCGCAAATGCGGATGGGGCAGGAGTCGTCGGCGGCCGAAGCGCTCCAAACGTGTGTAG
>CAYGTG010000574.1:0-5676 GCA_964352485.1 uncultured Nannocystaceae bacterium
GCCAGTCCAGCTCGCGACGCTGCGCGGGGCGCCGGTGGACGCCATCTACTTCGGCAGCCAGCGGGCGTTGACCGCCGAGCGACACCGCATTCGGTCTGCGGCGGGCCTCACCTTCGAGGCCACCATCAAGCCACACGATCGCTTCTTGATGGAGCGCTTCGTGACCGGAGCCTTTGCGTTGACGGGGACCTTCCGTGCGCGCAAAGGCTTTCGCGAGGTGATCAATCCGCGGGTCCAGGCTGCCGAGCTCTCGGCTCCGATGTCGCTGCTCTCGTTCGACATCGAGACCGCGGGCCTCGATGGTGCGCTGCTCTCGGTCGCCGTGGCGGGACACGGCGGAGACCGGGTCTGGATGACGGGGGAGACGGACGCGGCGCACGACGGATTCGCCTCGGTTCCCGACGAAGCGACGCTGCTGCGCTGTTTCTTGGATCACGTGGCCTCCGTGGATCCCGACATCCTCGCCGGTTGGAACGTGATCGAGTTCGATCTGGCGGTCCTCGAACGCAAAGCCAAAGCGCTGGGCATCCCCTTGGCATTGGGTCGCGGTGGCGACCGGGCAACGGTGTTGACGCCGCGCGGTGACGGCCAGCCCCACATCGCGCGGGTGCCCGGCCGGGTCGTGCTGGACGGCATCGCGACGCTGCGCGCGGCGACGTTCTCATTCGAGAGCTTCCGGCTCGAGAACGTCGCGCAGACGCTGCTGGGTCGGGGCAAGAAGATCGACCACGGCGGCGATCCGGTGGCGGAGATCGAGCGGCTGTACGCCGAGGACAAGCCCGCCCTCGCCGCGTACAACCTGCAAGACGCTCGCTTGGTGCTCGACATCTTTGCCAAGGCCGACCTGGTTGGCTTCGCCACGGAGCGTCAGGCGCTCACGGGGCTGCCGATGGATCGTCAAGGAGGGTCGGTCGCGGCATTCGACAACCTGTACTTGCCGCGCCTGCATCGGCGCGGACATGTGGCGCCGGACGTGGGAGATTCTCAGGCGGTCGTCGGAAGCCCGGGCGGTTGGGTGATGGACTCGGTTCCGGGGCTCTACGACAACGTGCTCGTCCTGGACTTCAAGAGCCTGTACCCGAGCATCATTCGCACGTTTGCGATCGATCCACTGGGTCTCGCACGGCCGGGGGATGACCCGATCCCTGGGTTCGAAGGGGCCACATTTGCGCGGACCGGACACATCCTGCCCGGACTCATCGAGGGCCTGTGGGACGCGCGGGAGGAGGCCAAGCGCAGGAAGGATGCCGCGCGCTCGCGGGCGATCAAGATCCTCATGAACTCGTTCTATGGCGTTCTCGGGAGCGCCGGATGCCGCTTCTTCGATCCCAAGCTGGCCAGTTCGATCACGCTGCGCGGACACGAGATCATTCAGCGCAGCCGCGCACTGATCGAGGCGAAGGGTCTGCAGGTGATCTACGGGGACACCGATTCTGTGTTTGTGCTCGTGGGCCCTCGGACCCCAGCACAGTGCGCGGCGATCGGCGAAGGCTTGGCGGCGGACCTCAACGCGCACTGGGGGAAACATCTCGCCTCGAGCTACGGAATCGAAAGTCATCTCGAGCTCGAGTTCGAGACCCACTACCACCGGTTCTTGATGCCGACGATGCGGGGGTCGGACAAGGGCAGCAAGAAGCGCTACGCGGGGACCTTGGGCGCTGGCCCTGACGCCAAGCTGGTGATCAAGGGCCTCGAAGCGGTCCGAACCGATTGGACGCCTTTGGCCCGTCGATTCCAGCGCGAGCTTCTTGCACGCATCTTCGCCGAGCGTCCGTGGCGAGAGTGGATGGCGGCCATGGCCCGATCGGTTCGTGCCGGCGCGCTCGATGACGAACTCGTGTATCGCAAGCGCATCCGCCGTCGTTTGGACGACTACGAGCGCAACGTTCCCCCGCACATCCAGGCGGCGCGGAAGCTCGGGCGGCCGGTTCGGGAGATTCGCTACGTGATGACAGCGGCGGGGGCGGAGCCGGCCGAGGTGCCCCACGGTCGCCTCGACTACGAGCACTACCTCTCGCGGCAGCTCGCGCCCGCAGCAGATGGCGTGCTGCAGTTCTTGGGAACCAGCTTCGCCGCGGTGGCAGGGCAGCAAGTGACGCTGTTCGGCTGAGGGACCCCGCTCGCGGCTCGGTGTTCACCCCCCGCGAGTTCACGGCGGCACTCGGCAGCCGCGGTCGACGACCTTGTACTCGACGTAGGCCGAGCCGTCTTCGTCTTCGTACTCGAGGATGACCAGGTCGTCCATGACCGTCAGCGAGGCTTGCTCGCCGGGTTCCCCCGACCACAGGTCATATTCTCCGAGGCCGATCGCCGATGCTGCGCACGCAGCTACGCCGCCGATCGAGAGACCCAGGAATCCGTATGCGATCCGTCGAAGAGACATGCTCAGTTCCTTTCGAAAGCGAGGCCCACGATTTCGAGGACGACCCTGTATTTGTCCGGCCCGCGGCTGTAGAGACGATCATCGTCACCAGGCTCGACCGCGTACCGAAGTCGAGGCGTGCCCTCAATGACGCTGTCGACCACTTCCAGCTCCCATTGTTCCCTTACATCACGACCCCGCGTATCACACGCGTAGGCCGCTCCGATACTGAATGCTGTCGCGCCGAGGGCGAGGCAGGAGAGGAAGACGGCGAGGTCTGGTTTCCGGGAGATCAGGTTGCGGCGCATGGGAGTCTTTGGCGTCTGGGGTGTTGGTCGAGCTTGGCGGGTCATGGCTGAAATTCGCAAGTCAAAGCCTGCGTGCAGGCGAAGTCCGTGGGCCAGCCCTGCGTGCAGTCGTCGGTCCAGCCGCATTCCGACATGCAGAGGGCTCCGTCTTCGTCGCAGATCAGCCCTTGTTCGCTGCACTCCTGAGCCGAAATGTCGTTGCAGGTCTCTGGCATGCAGCGTGCGGACCCCGACAGGGAGTAGTGCTCGCAGTACGAGCCGCCATCGTTGGCGAAGAAGGACTGGCCGCAGGCACCCTGCGGCCACTGGAAGTCCGGCGGTCCCTCGTCGGCGGACCAGCAGAACCCTCCGTGGGGAAAGTCGCCACCGAAGCAGCTTTGGTCGAGTGCGCAATCTGAAGACGACGCGCAGGGGCATCCCAGCATCGTCTGACCTTCCCCCAGTCCGCACTCCCGGCAAACCCCAAACCCGTCCTCGTCGACGCAGGTCCTGGGGCCGGATGGCCCGTCGTCGCAGCGGTAGAGGTGTCCGTCGACGTCGCGAAAGTTCCCTCGGGGATGGAAGGTTGCGTCGGGGTCGGACTGTCCGGCGGTGCGGTTCGAGGGGTCGGTTCGCGCACACGGTCCGCCGCTGCACGTGCCCGCTCCGGGGACTGTGTGACAGAGTTCCGGAGACTGGATGCACGCGCTGTCCACGTCGACGCCGCACTCCCAGTACGAGGCGGGGAAGGTCCCGTCGCAGGCCGCAGTCTCGATGGTGCATTGGGCCGAGCATCCGAGACTGCCCATCTCGCTTCCGAAGAGGCTCGCACAGCTCACCCCTGCGAAATCGTCGGTGTCGCACGATTCGTGCAGCGCCGGGTCGATGGCCCCATTGCCGCAAGATCCATGGCATTGCTCGGAGGTGATGGTCTGGCAGTCGCTCGAGCAGGTGAGCTCGCCCTCGCTGTATCCCGCTTCGGTCAGGCAATCGAGGGGCCCGAACTGCGGGCTGTCGCAGTTCTCGGAGAGGTCAGGCTGGAGGATCCCGTCCCCGCAACAGTCGGAGATGAAACACAGGCCGGGGTCGCTGTCGTCGCAGTACCCGTTGGTGTACAGGGTTGAGGTCGTGTTGGACCAGGCGCGATAGTTGTCGATGTTGACGGCGGCGTAGCCGGGTGCCGCAACGGCCAAGTCTCGTGCAGCGTCTTCCTCGTAGCAGGACCCCTCGCACACCTCGTCCGCAGTGTCGCCGTGGTTGTCCTTGAGTCGCCCCTGTGCGTTGTCGTGAAAGTGCAGGAGTTCGTGCATGATCACTCCGCCCAGTCGCTCTGGGGGCTCCCAGGCTTGTTGCTTGAACACCATGGGGCACAACTCGACGCTCTCGAACGGGTAGTACACCGAAAGTGCGGCCACGCGGCCGACGACGGGCACCGCGAAGATCGCGTGGGCCGCCTGGTTGTCATAGAAGCACGAGTTTCCGACCGTCTTGAAGATGATGGTCGCCGGGTTGAGGCGGCCGTAGAGGATGTACTGCCACCATTTGAGCCGGTGGTAGCACTGCACGTTGTGCTTGGGGCCCAACAGTGCGTCGTCGTCCAAGAAGAAGATGTTCTTGAGCTCCACGACGGTGCTTTGAACAGCCTTGGCTCGGCCGGCATCGTAGGCCCCAAACCACCACGAAAGGGCGAACCGTCCCCAGCCGTCCCCGCTGGACTGTTCCCAAAGGGCTTGGGCGAGCGAAGGGGTGCCCTCGGCCGCGACGATGGCATCGATCTGCTGCTCCATGCGGAAGATCATGAACGTGGCATGGTCCAGCGCGGCCCGGATATCGTCTTTCTCGCTGTCGCTGCAGTTGCGGATTCCTCCGCGCGCCACGCCGATGTGGATGTCCAGGTCCGGCATGTCACAGGGCATCGCGCTCGTCGATACGTTGGGCATGGGAGTCGTCGGTGGGAAGGCGGGCTCGTGGGGCATCGAGAGCTGAGCGATCCGGGTCGGCGCGAGCGCGTCGTGCCAGCTCTGCTCCAAGACCGCTTCGGCGGCTGGTGTCGTCACAGGATCGGGGAGTTCCTCGAGACGCTTGGGAAGCTGCTCGAGCATGGTGCGGCAGGCTTCTTGTGCGCTCACGCGCTGTGATGGGGTCAGCCCAAACTCGGTCGAGGAGTAGTCACAGACGTCTGCGCCAGGGGGCGGGGCGAGCTCGTAGTTTCCACAGTCGCAGCTGACGGGGTCACATTCAAAACCGTCGGGTGGAAACTGATGAACCCGCTCCATGCTGTGGACCTCGACGCCCAAGGCCTCCAGCTCAGCCAGCGACAGGGGGGTGAGAAGGGTGTCCTGCCCGGGTCCACCGTCGATGAACTCGCCGCGTTGGACCTGACAGGCATGAAGGATGACGATGAGGTCGTCCCCTTCGCCCGCTTGAGTCTCGTCGACGCCGGCTCCAGGGATGAGCAGGTCGGAGTCGAGCCCGCCTTCGAGTCGGTCATCGCCGTCTTGGCCCAGCAGACGGTCGGACCCCTCGCCGCCGGCGAGGCGGTCGGACCCTTCATTCCCCTCGAGGAGGTCTCTGCCCAGTCCTCCGATGAGCTCGTCGGAGTCCGTGCCGCCGTACAGGGCATCGTCGCCGGGGCCACCCTCGAGCAGGTCGTTTCCAATGCCGCCGAACAGGACGTCGGCCGCCTCCCCGCCGTCGAGCACGTCGTCGCCGCGCTCGCCCCACAGCTGGTCTGCTCCACCGGATCCGGCGATGATGTCGTCTCCGTAGCCTCCATCGAGCAGGTCCGGGCCCGGCCCGCCGGTGAGCCTGTCGTTGCCGGCTTCACCCCACGCCGCAGTGGCTCCACCCCACGACTCCAGTTCGTCGTTGCCATCGCTTAGGGACACCACGGCAAAACTCGCGGACTGAGAGATTTTGACGCTGTCGTGACCGTCGCCGGAGACGACGATGACATTGTCCGCTGCACCGTCGATCCACACGAGGTCGTCGCCGGAACTCGACTCCACGCACGTTCCCCATACCTCG
>CAYGTG010000575.1:0-5675 GCA_964352485.1 uncultured Nannocystaceae bacterium
CGAAAAACCGTCAAATCCGTGCTTCGTCCGCCCACTAAATGGTCAGGAGAGCCATTAGATGCGTTTGCCCTGGAGGCGACCTCTGCCGCCTGAGAAACCTCCTGGGAATCCCTTGCGCTTGAGAACAACGTAGGGATCTAGCGACCACACTTGGCCTGACACACTCCAGTCTTTGTTCCCCTTTGTTGCACTGTCAGCCTTCAGCGTCACAGTGAGGCTAAACGAAGTCATTGTCTCCAGCTGCCCCGGCTTGATCGGAAACGTGTACGAAACGGACTTCTCAGCGAAGGGGACGGGCGTGCCGCCGACCGTCAGTGTCGCGGACTCGATATTGGGATCGTCGTAGCTGATTGTCAGGACACCAGCATCCGACTTTGTGACATCGCTCTCCGTTCCGGTGATCCAGATCTTCCCCTGACTATCCTTAAAGCCCCCACCGGCGCCAGCCAGTTCAGGTTGGTATTTCCCCTTCTCCTTTGGCGCTTCACGGAGAGTGATGGTGACGGGTTTAGTCCCAGCGGGCGGTTTTTCGGTCGCAGTCGTATTATTTTCTTCCATTGTTTTTCTCTTGTGCGACGAGGTTTTTTGGCTCTTCTCGGTCGTCGCGTGAACCCGAGAGGACCTCTCTTGCTTGCGTGTTCAAAACTTGCGCTCGCTCGGAGTTCCCAAGCGTTCTCGCAAGGGCTAGCTGGGTGTGAGCAAGCAAGTGCACATCTCCGGGCTCCAGTTCTAGGATCCTCAGGGAGCGTTCTAGGAGGGGCCGCGCCCGGTCGAGGTCTTGCTGCCCGACGAGAGCCCGCCCCAGTCCTGTGAGGACGTATGCGAGACGCAGGTCATCTGGCTGCAGGGCTCGCTCGAGCACAGCCCGTGACGCCTCGAATCTCCCTGCGGCTTCGACCCAGCGTTGCTCCTCGAGCAGGCACTCCCCCACGTTGTTCACATCCATTGCGAGTTGCACGGCTGGAAAGTCGGGAGTCCTACGTGCGACCGCGACGATGTGCTCGAAAAGTTCCCGTGCGCGGTCTGTCTCGCCGAGGCGCAGGTAGAATGCCGCGGTCACTCGCTCGATCTCGATGCGAGTCGTGTCTTCCCCCCCAAATGTGTCGAGTAGGCCGTGGATCCTGTCGAGAGCGTCCAATGTCAGCTCGCCGGTCATTGATCCGAGTTGCGCGCGCGCCACCAACAGCGTCACGAGGAGACGCGGCATATCGGCTCGCTCCACGACAGGAAGCGCCGTATCCAGGTCCCGGCGGGCGCCGTCGTAGTCTCCACTCTCGAGCCTGGACATCCCGCGATTCATCTGGGTATTGGCGAAGAGAAAGTGGTCCGGACCCGTTCGGTCCTGAAAAGCAGCAAGTGCATCGCCATACGCTCTGTCGACTTGCGCGCCTGAAGTCATCTGATCCAACACTCGAGCCCGTGCCGCGAGCGCGTGCGCGTACTGGAGGCTGTTCCTCCCGTCCGCCTCGATGGAGCCTGCCAACGCCTCGTCGCTGGCGACCCGAGCCGCTTCGAAGTCAGCGCTCAGCAACGACAAGTCCACCAAGCCGGCCGCGAGTTCAGCCCTCAGCCGAGGTCCCGCGCCAATTCGTTGCAGCTTCGCCCACGCGAGGCTGTGCCAGCGCGACGCAGCCTCTGGCCGGCCTGCGTATGTTGACGCCTCCATCAGCCGCATAGCAGCCTCGGCGGCCGTCGGGTCATCACCGGCGGTTTCGGCGTCCGTAAACGCCCGGACGAGGACGGCTGCCCCGCGGTCCGGCGCACTCTCCCTGCGCACCGTCCCCAGCCTCACGCCGGCCTCGGCTCGGACGGGACCGTACTCAAGATCGCCCGCAGCTGCCCAGGCCGCCGTCGCGGCCGCCTCGGCCCGCTCCGTGTCCCCCACGACCCAGGCTGCCCTGCTCTCGTCGATCTGCACACGCACGGCGTCGACCTCGAGCTCCAGCTCCAGCGGAGGGGGCTCCAAGTCCATGATGTTCCCGTGCCCACAACGACCCAGCGACGGAAGCTGCAGAAGCACGGCCGGCGAGTACTTAGCGGCGGACGTTGCACCGACCAGGTTTCGGAGCAGCGTCTCCGTGGTCCGCTCCCGCTGCAACATGCATACGCGCTGGCGGGCCAGAACGACTTCGTTTGTGCTGCCGTCGACTCTCGCCGCCCTGCACGCGGATGCCTGAAGTCCGTCCCACGCCCGCGTCCACTTCGATACAGCGTCGTCCAACGTCGCCCAGGCTGCCCCGCCACCCATCGCGGCCTCCAGCGTCGCTCGCCGGTCCGCATTCCAAACCTCCGTCTGCGGCAGGTCCTCACACGGCTCCTGTGGAATCCACGCAGCCCCAACCACCGCCGCCGCGAGCACCCCAGCAGCCACAACCCCACCGACCACGCGCCGCCGAGCCCGGCGATGCGGCACCGCCTCCAGTGCATCGACCAGCTCGCCAAGCGTTGCCCACCGCTGCCCGGGCGTGACCGCGAGGCCACGCTCGACCATGCGAAACACCTCGCCCGGCGCTCGCCCGCTCCCGCGCACGAACCGTCCCGCCTCGATGTTCTCGTAGATCTCCACCACGCTCTTGCCCGCGAATGGCCGTACGCCTTCGAGCGCCTCATACAGTGCGGTGCAGAATGCGAACTGGTCGCTGCTGGCCGTGACATCGCCGCCGCGCAGCTGCTCAGGGGCCATGTACGCGGGCGTTCCAACGGTCGCCCCGGTCCGGGTCACGGACACGTCGAGGGTGCTGACCGCGGGAAAGGTCGCGGCCACCTCCTCATCGAGGAAGTCGGCCGACCCGCGCGCCAAGCCAAAGTCCAGCACGCGCACCCGGCCCGTCTCGCCGACGATGCAGTTGGCGGGCTTGAAGTCGCGGTGGACCAACCCGGCCTGGTGCGCGGCATCCAGACCCCGCCCGGCCTGCACAAAGACGTCCAGACAGTCCCGCCACGAGCGATCCGCCCCTCGCAACCATGCATCGAGCGTCTGGCCGCGCACGAGTTCCATCGCGATGAAGAGGCGCTCCTTATGGGTTCCGACCTCATGCACCGTGACGACGTTGGGGTGTGCGAGCTTGCCCAGCGCCAGAGCCTCCCGGCGAAAGCGGACCTCTGCCCCCCCGGCCTCGAGGTCATCGGCGATCAGCTTGACCGCCACCGTCCTCTGCAGCTCCTCGTCCCAGGCCTCGTACACGACCCCCATGGCGCCGCGCCCCAGGACCTCGTCGACGCGGTACTTGCCGATCATCGTCGGTGTCGCCTCGTGCCCGAACAGGGCTGCCGCGACCCGCTCCTTCTCGCCGAGCACCGATTCCTGCTGCGCGCTCGGGAGTTCAGACAACCCCGAGTCCGCCTTGGTGCTCATGACCCCTGCCCGCGGGGGAAGAGCATTTGCCGGACTGACCACGTGGAGGGAGCCCGGCTGGGGCCCGCAGAGATCACAAGAATCTCCAGTTTGTTCTCATTCGGCGAGACTATCCGGCCCCGACGCCAGCCCGCAGGCCGCTTTTCCCGATCAACCGGGGGCGCCGAAATCTTGCGTCCAGTCGTGCGCGTACTGGCTGCCCGGCGCGTTGTCGTCGCCCACGCCCAGCTCCGTGAACGCCGGGTTCATCGGGTTGGCGCAGTGACCATCGCTGTCGATCCAACCGTCGTCGGTCGTCGGGGTCCCAAGCCTCTGTGCCCGCAGCGCCGCCGGGGATTCCGATGTAGCAGGCTGCAAGGCAGCACCATGCGAGTCCCAGCCAGCGCGCCCTCATGCGTCAACTGTCTCCCGGAAGCGGTGCTCCTCCGCGTGAGGAATTTGTGCCCAACGCTACCAATCTCACCGGCCGCCCAGACCTGCCCCAGTGGGACATGTCGCTATCGAGGCGCCGTGTGCCCCACGGCGCCGGGTAGAGTGTGGACCCGCCACACGCAAGCCTACACGCAACACACGTAAGCGTGCTCTCCTACCCGCGCGGAACGAGGTCGGACCGGCTGATCACCGTCCCAGGCCGCGCAACATGCTCAACGCAAACGCCTGCGCCCGGGTTCGACGTCAGCCGCCCTGCAGCAGGTCGAAGGTCTGGTTCCACCCGTAGTCCGATACCCAGGCCGGAGCGCAGAACGACAGGTAGCTCTTGGTCGTCGGTGGGTAGAGTGTGTCGGTGGAGCGGGCGTAGCCGTACACGCCGATGTCGCCGCCTCGGTAGGGGTAGGCCGGATCGGAGCCGCCCTCGTCACCGTTGCACAACACGTGACGGCGCCCAAGCGCCAAGCCCGTGCAGTGCTCGACCGCCTCTTCCGTCGCCTCCATGGCCCCCGCAGTCGCCGGTGCGATGAGCGCCCGGCCGCCGATGCCGAGCGAGAGGCAGCCAAGACAATCCGGGACGCACTCGGGGTCGTACAGAGCGACGAAGAGGGTGGAGTCTGGCACAGCATCGGCGGCCCGCGCCTCGCCAGCCGCCGCGACCGCATCGAAGCACGTGCGCGCTCCGTCGGGCACGACGATGGGCTCGGCGCGAACCTCCACGTCGAGGGTCTGCAGCGGGTTGAGCTCAAACAAGGACGTCGTCAGGTGCTCGAGCAGCGCGTCGTCGAGCACCGGGGCTGCGCAACCGTCGACCTCCATCGTCGCGAAGACGACCGCCAGCTCGGAGGTGACATCCTCGAAGCCAACCTGCGACAACGCCGACGGTGAGACGGCCTCGTCATTAGCCGTGACCCCGTCGCCCGACGGGTCTTCCAGCCGTACGCGAAACTGCAGCCCGGGGACGACGTCTTCGGGCTCGAGCCAAAAGGAGAACTGGGAGGCCAAGTCGTCTGAGACCGAGTCGCCCGCGACCGAGAGGGTCCTCCGCCGTTCGCTGACCTCGCCACCGTTGTCGAGTTCGAGCACCGCCTCGACGTCAATGGCCACCCAGTCGTCGTCGACCTCGTATTCGACGCGGATCAACGTGCCGCGGTCTCGCATCAATCGCGCGTTGCGATCCTCTGCGCCGATCCACTCGGTGCCCGCTGCGATCGGAACGCCGACGCCTTGGTTGGCCTCGATTGCCGTGATGCGGATCCCGTCCGCCAGGGCCCCGCCCTCGGTGCCATCGTCAGTGGTACCTTGCGTGGTGCTGCTGCTGCTGCTGCTGCTGCTGCTGCTGCCGTCGGTGTTGTCGTCCCCCGGACCCGTGTCGGTGGTAGCGACCACGCCGGTATCTGTGCCCTCGGCGGAGCTGTCGCCAGCGGGCTCCTGTGCGGGCTGGGCGGAGCACCCCGCCACGTAGGCAACCGCCAGGGATAGGGCCGCGGCCCGCAGCCACGGCGCCTCCGCAACGCAGGTCGACAGCGAGGGATGAGGTCGTGATGCAGTCATGGGCTCTATGCCCCGCAGCGGACCGAATAGATCACGAGCGGTTCGAAAATCAATTGATTTGATTTCCCATCCATACGTCGCGCGGACGCGCGGGCTGGTGAGCACACGCGCAACGGCTGATTCCCGGCTTCAGCGCGGCGAAGCCGTCCGCCTTCGGCGGCGAGCGACCGAAATCGAGCGATGCCGCGCTCTCGGCACCCACCGCAGCCCCCTGAATCTTCGTCTTACAAGCGCTGCGTCGCGCTCGTCTCGGCGTGCCGGGGACTTGGACTCGGTGCAGCCGAGTCCAAGTCGCAGGCACGCCGAGACGAGCGCGGTGCGACGCACAGGTCAGGGA
>CAYGTG010000576.1:0-1327 GCA_964352485.1 uncultured Nannocystaceae bacterium
TGTTGAGCGTCCCCGAAGCTGGAGCGCGCGTCGTCGCCGACATCGACGCACAGCGTCGGACGCTGGAGGCGGCGCGTCCGTCCGAGCCGGTCCCGGTCTATCTTGAGTGGTGGCCCAAGCCGATGTTCACGCCGGGCATCGACTGCTTCAGCAACGAGCTGATCGGGCTCGCGGGCGGTCGCAACGTGTTCGGGAGCCGCCCGGGATCCAGCCTCCAGATCGAGCCACAGGAGCTTGTGGAGGCCGATCCCGCGGTTTGCTTCGTGTCGTGGTGCGGCGTGGCCGAAGCCAAGCTCGACCCCGACAACCTGATCGGACGCCCCGGTTTGGAGTCGCTCCCCGCGGCTCGCCAGGGGCATGTCTACGCGCTCGATGAGCAGTTCAGCGGCCGGCCAGGACCCCGAATGCTCGAAGCTGCCCGGCGGATGGCCGCGAAGATCCGTGGCCTGTAGCGCGGCCGATCTCGATCTGTGCGCCATTTTTTTGCGCGCGAGATCCGGCTGTGCCTACTGTCGCAGCACGCCGCTGGGACACCGATCCAAGCCGTGCCCATGGGGGGCAGGCGGGTCGAGCGTGGTCGCCGGAGGATCGGAGTGCATGGTCATGGTCGTCGAATCGCTGAAGAGCTGGTTGCCGGAAACCCTGGAGAACGAAGTCGCTGACCTCTGCGGACAGCTGCGAGGCTTCAACGGTCATCGAACCGTGTGGCTCGATGGTGAAGACTGCATCTGGCACGCCGAGCCCGACGAGATGCTCGAAGAACTCGGACACCGCTACGTGGGCACCTTCTTCCGCCCCGCGCACGAGGACGTCTGCGAAGCGCTCGCGAAGCTGATGCCGATTCGGCCCGCGATCCGCATGCGTCCCAGCAGCTTGCCGGCCCCCGCCTTCGCCCGCGTCGGCGCGCTCGCACCAGCCTGAGTTCGCGCCCCAACCAAGCGAAAAGCGCGGTCGCTGCCCCCTTGCAGCGCCGCGCTTTTCTTGGTTCTTGGGCCGGTTAGAAGTCAGCCGGGAACACGCAGACTGCGTTGCCGCCGCCGCTGCCGCCGAGGACGACGCACTCCATCCCTGTGGGGCAGACCGTCCCCTCCTCGCAGGTGAGCAGGCACTGGGCATCGCCGCCGCCATTGCCGCCGCGGCAGAACGGCTCCGCGTCGCCCTCGGACGGAGCGGGGCAGTCCTGGGCCTCGACGTCGCACGCTTGCGTGCACCAGTTGACGCCGGCGTTGGGACCGCTGCCGATTTGCGTGCATTCGTAGTCAGCCTCGCAGGCCTGATCGCCCCGGCACGGGCCGTACAACCCGTCGCCCTCGCCACCGGTGCTACC
>CAYGTG010000576.1:1337-5674 GCA_964352485.1 uncultured Nannocystaceae bacterium
CGCTGTCGGTTTGCGCCGTGTCGGAAGCCGCGTCCGAGTCGGAGGCTGTTGCTGTCGCCGTCGCGGTGGTGGTGCTGGTGCCGGTGCCGGTGCCGGTGTCGCTGTCGGAGTCGCCACCGCTGTCGCCCGAGTCACACGCCGAGAGGCTGAGCCCGAGGCTCATCAAGAAGGTCAAGACCATCCGCTCCATGCGTTGATCGTATCACCGCCGAGTTGACGTCCGCCGAAGCGCGATGTCGCGCTGGTCGTCAGCCTGAGGCCGCGACGCCCGAAATGGGAAGGTGCGGCGCTGCGAGGCTCTCTCGCAGCATCACCTCGACCGCATCAATCCAGGCGGGCTCGGTATTGAGCGAAGGGACCAGCGTCAGCTCGCGCCCCTCGCCGGCCTTCTCGAACTCCTCTTTGAGGCCCATTCCAATCTCTTCGAGGGTCTCGAGGCAGTCGGCGACGAAGGCTGGACAGAACACGACCAGCTTCTTCGCCTCGCCTTTGTCCCGAATCTGTTCGAGCACGACATCGGTGAACGGAGTGATCCAAGCCTTGGTGAGCCGAGACTGAAACGTGACGGTGTACTCCGATGCGTCGAGCTCGAGCTTCGCCGCGAGTTCGCGAGCGGTCGCGACGCATTGGGCCCGATAGCAGTTGCGGTTGACGTCGGTGATGCTCTCGCAGCAGTTCGGCTTTGCGAGGCAGTGCGTCCCGGAGCTGTCGCCCTTGCGAAGGTGTCGCTCGGGGAGCCCGTGAAAGCTCATCAGGACGTGGTCGGGCTGCTTTTCTTCGAGCACCGGACGGCCCACTTGCGTGAATGCTTCGATGAACGCCGGGTGATCGTAGAACGATGGCACCATCGTGATGAAGGGGGTGTTCTCCAGCTGTGATGCGATGCGGTAGACAGCTTCGGCCGTGGACCCGGTCGAGCTCGAGGCGTACTGGGGATACAGCGGGAAGACCACGATCCGGTCACAGCCGTCGTCGACCAACCCGTTGATGCCCGAACGCAGCGAGGGCGATCCGTAGCGCATGGCAAGCCGGACGTGCACATCGGGCTCGTCGGCGAAGCGCGCGGCGATGGCCTTGGCGAGGTCTTGACCGTGGGTGAGCAGCGGCGAGCCCTCTTGCGTCCAGATCTTCTTATAGGCCTCGGCCGACTTGGCGGGTCGAAAGCGCAGGATGATCAGGTTGAGCAAGAACCATCGACCCACCGGGTTGATGTCGATGACCCGAGGGTCATTGAGGAACTCGGCCAAGTACCGGCGCACGTCGCCGGTCTCGGGCGAATCCGGAGTTCCCAGGTTGACGAGCAAAATGCCGATGCGGCGGTTCACGGCCCGCAGCCTGCGGAAAAACCCCGGCTCGCGCAAGCGAACCGGGGTTGAGGGCCGGTGGGCGCCCGGCGGACCTACTTTTTGACCAGTGCGTCGAGCATCGACTGAATGCGAGCGACGGTGCCCTTGGGGTCGGGGACCTCGCCCTCGGAGAGGTGAGCCTGGTCGTGCAGAAGCTCGATGTACGCGTCGGCCCGCGCCGCGTCGTCCCCAGACTGCACCAGGGCGCAGGCTGCCTTCACGAAGCTGTGGCCACCGTTGAGCTCGAGGACGCGTGGCCGGCTGGAGACCTGGCGTCCCGCGGCTTGGAGGATGCGCTCCATGTTGCGGCCCATCCCGCCCACGTCGTCGACGAGGCACGAGGCGCTGGACGTCAGGCGCCGGGAGACCTTCACGGCGCTCACGCGGTCTGCGAGGAGCTCGGTCGCACGTTCGAGCAGCGGTGCCAGCTCGGCGGCCAAGCCGTCGCCCTTGCTCTCGTCCTTGCTCTCGTCCTCGCTCTCGTCGTCCTTCTTCTCGTCATCGCCCGACCCGTCGAGGTCGAGGTCACCGGCGGTGACGCTGATGAGCTTCTTGCCGTCGTACTCGGCGAGGTCTTGAACGACCCACTCATCGACAGCGTCGGTCATCATGATGACGGCGTAGCCTCGAGCGCGCAGCGCCTCAAGGTGCGGGCTGTCGCGGAGCTCCTCCTGGGAGCGACCGGTGATGTAATAGATGGCCTGCTGGCCCTCGGGCATCGTGTCGACGTACTCGCGCAGAGAAACCCACTTGGCTTCGTGCCCGGTGCTGCCGAAGCGAAGCAGCTCGGTGAGATCGTCCTTGTGGCCGGCGTCGAGGTGCAGACCTTCCTTGAGGAACACGCCGAAGTTCTCGAAGATCTTCTCGTAGCGCCCCCGGTCCTCCTTGGCCGTGTCCGAGAGCAGGCGCAGCGTCTTGCGGGTGAGCTGCCGTCGGATGGCGGAGAGGTTCTTGTTCTCCTGCAGCATCTCCCGAGAGACGTTGAGCGGCAGGTCCTCCGAGTCGACGACACCCCGCATGAACCGCAGATAGGTCGGCAGGAGCTTGTCGCAGTTCTCCATCACCATCACCCGGCGCGCGAACAGCTGCACGTGCTTGCTCTCCTCGTTGAAGAGGTCGGCGGGGCGACGCCCGGGAATGAACAGCACCGCGTGGAACTGGATCGGTGCATCCATCGACAGATGCATTCGCCCCAGCGGCTCGTCGCCGGGAAGCACGAAGCCGCCCATCACGTGTTTGTAAAACTCCTTGTAGTCGTCGTCGTTCAGCTCGGATGCGCTCTGCGTCCAGAAGGCGCCGATCTCGTTGAGCTGAGTCCATTGCGGTTCGTCCTCACCCTCCTTGTCGACGGCGAACTGGACCGGATACATGACGAAGTTGCTGTACCGCTTGACGATGTTCTCGACCCGGTAGCGATCGAGGTACTCCTTGGCGTCCTCCTTGAGGTGGACTTCGATGCGGCTGCCTCGGCCGGCCTTGTCGCAGGGGGCAACGGTGAATGAGCCATCGCCGGTGCTGCTCCAGTGGACGGCCTCACTGCCGGGCAGGGCGGAGCGCGTAAACACATCCACCCGATCCGCGACCATGAAGGCGCTGTAGAAGCCGACCCCGAACTGACCGATCAGCTGGACGTCAGGGGACTTGCCGTCGGCCTGGGCTTTGGCGGCCTGTTCGAGGAACGCGAGGGTGCCCGAGTGGGCGATGGTCCCGAGGTTGCCGCGCGCCTCCTCGAGCGTCATGCCGATGCCGTTGTCCTCGATGACCAGGACGCCTCGCTCGGTGTCGGCGGAGATTCGGACGCTGGGCTCGAGTTCCTGACCTTCGAGGCTGGTGTCGACCAGCGCGGTGTATCGAGCCTTGTCGATCGCGTCGGAGGCGTTGCTGATCAGTTCCCGGAGAAAGATCTCCCGGTTCGTGTACAGCGAATGGGTCACCAGTTTGAGAACGGCGGCGACCTCCGCCTTGAACTCGTGCTTTTCGGGTGCTGGTGTGTCGGGCATGACTCTCGGCGACCAACGCTAAGCATCGTCTCGGCGGCGTCAATACGCGCCGCTGCAACGGGGCTCTGGCGGACGCTTGCGGGATCTCACGGTTTTCTTGGAGGTCTTGTCACGGAGTCGGTGTCGCCCCTACAGTTATGGGGTGAGGTTGTTGGGTTTCGTTGGGGCTGCTGGTTTCGTCTGCGCGCTGGCCGTGGGCTGCGATGCACCGCCCTCGGGGCCGGATCGCAACGCTCCACGAGACGCCGAGATTCCCCTCGCGGCCCCGCCGGCGACGATGCTGGTCCCCGCTCCGCTGGCCAGTGCCTACTGCGATGTGAATGTCACCGGCACTGGTGTCATCGACCTTGAGGAAGTCTACCTGCCTGGTGTTGTGACCTGTGAGAACGGGGGTGCGGACCTCGAAGCGCTGAAGGCTCAGGCCATCTCCGCCCGCTCGGTCGCCTACTACAACATGGCCACCGAGGGCGAGATCTGTGACAGCCAGGGGTGCCAGGTCTTCTCCTGCGGCAACGCGCCCACCGCACTGGCGATTCAGGCGGTGCAGGAGACCTCCGGGATCTACCTCATGTACAACAGCACTTTGACCTACGGGTTCTACGTGGCTGGCGACAACAACACGTCGGGCCCGGGATGTGTGGGTGTTAGTGGCTCGACCGAGCAGTGGATCACCTACAACAGCGGTCGGTCCGGGACCAACGTCGAGCAGACGGACCTCGGCTTTGTGCACCCGACCGGCGACCCTTCGTACGGCCAGAACCGCGGGTGCATGGGCCAATGGGGTGCGCGCTGCCTCGAGGAGGGCGGTGCTGACTACCTCGACATTCTGCGCTTCTACTACGGTGAAGACATCGAGCTCGTGCAAGCGGAGGGGGACTGCGTCTTGCCGGGCGAGACCACCGCGGGCTCTGACTCCGATGCTTCGACCGGAGGCGATCCGACCGGTGAGGATCCTTCGACCAGCGGTGACCCGACCGACCCCACCGGTGAT
>CAYGTG010000577.1:0-5646 GCA_964352485.1 uncultured Nannocystaceae bacterium
GCTTGCTGATCGGCAGCGGCGCAAGGAAGTCGAGCTCGGTACCCACGGGCACCTCGGTGAGCCCATCGGGCTTGTTCATCGCGGAGGCGATCTTCGAGATGAACTTGACCGCCGAGATCCCCACCGTGCACGTCAGGCCGCCGGTCGCCTGGAACACCTCGGCCCGTAACGCCTCCGCCGCGACCCGAGGCGTCCCGAGCAGCCGCTGCGATCCGCTCATGTCCAAAAAGGCCTCATCGATGCTCAGACCCTCGACGACCGGAGAGTAGTGATCGAACACCTCGAAGACCTGGGCTGAGGCCTCGGCGTAGACCTCGAAGCGAGGGCTCACGACGACGGCCTTTGGGCAGCGCCGAACCGCAACGGCCATCGGCTGCGCGGAGTGGCAGCCAAATTCGCGGGCCTCGTAGCTGGCCGCACACACCACGCCGCGGTTTCCCCGGCCGCCCACGAGCACCGGTTTTCCGCGCAGTGAAGGATCGTCGCGGATCTCGACCGACGCGTAGAACGCGTCCATGTCGACATGAAAGATCACGGCCGCCCATGGTTGTATCAAGCGCAGGCGGGGTACGCTCTGCCAACCGATGACCGACGCTTCGCCCAAGCCGCGCCGTCGTCTCGCCCTCGACGCGCTTCGAGGCCTGGCCGTGTTCCTCATGATCGAGCAGCACGTGGGGATCTGGGTCTGGGAGGGGCCGGAGCCGGGCAGGAGCGTGATGGACTACCCGCAACTCGTTGGGTTCAACGCCCTTGGCGGCATGGCGGCGCCGCTGTTCGTGACGTTGGCCGGATGCGGCAGCGCGATGTTCGTCGCCGCGGGTCGAGCGGGTACCGACAAGACCCTCGTGCGGCGCGGCATTGTGCTCATGCTGTTTGGGCTCGGGCTCAACCTGGTCATGCAGGGCCTGGGCTCGATCATCGACCCCCGCGATCCGGGATGGTTCTCCTGGGGGAGCTGGTTCGTCCTGCACATGATGGGCTTCGCGATGGCGCTCACCCCCATCTGGCGGCGCCTCTCCAGTCAGGCCATCCTCGGCCTGTGCGCTGCCGTGCTCGTCACCACGGTGGTTGTGCGCGTCGGGCTCGACACACCCATGGAGGTGAACAACGCGTTCATGCGCGACACCTCTCGCCCCGGCGGGGTGTTCCGACTCGCGCTCGCCGAGAGTCAGTTTCCCATTCTGCCGTGGCTGACCTTCTACCTCGCCGGGTTCGCGTCGGGCCGGTGGCTGCTGCAGGAACACACGGGGCGCGTCGCGGCGCTCGGACTGTCCTTCATGGCGCTCGGCGGAGGCGGCCACGCGCTCTTGAACGCCGGCATCCTGCCGAAGTCCAACGCCTACCTGAACCGGGCCTTCGAGCTGCACCTGGGGTTCTTCCCGGCCAGCATCGCAATCGCGGGGCTGCTCCTGGGGGGCGCGCTGCTCTTGATTGCAGGGGTCAGCACCTACGAGAACCGGCGATCGATGAGCAGCCGGAACCCGATGGTCACCCTGGGACGCATCTCGCTCACGTTGTTGCTCCTGCATGTGCCGCTGTTCCGCCGCATCAGCCGGATCGAAGGGATCGAGCTGTGGCACGGACTGGGCGCCAACATGTCGCTCTTCATCGTCTTCGCGTTCTTCTTCCTCGCGCTGGTGGTCGCCTGGTTCTGGCAGCGGGTGAACTACCGCTTCGGCGCCGAGTGGCTGTTCCGCAAGCTGTCGGGCGGATGAGCGTCACCGTAGTCCTGGCCGCGCTCAACGAGGCCCCCAACGTCGGACCGGTTGTGCGCGGGTGCCTGGCCCATGCCGACGAGGTGCTCGTGGTTGACGACGGCTCGTCGGACGACACCGCTGACGTCGCCGCTGCAGCCGGCGCCCGGGTCGTCCAGCTGTCCCAGAATCGGGGCAAGGGCGTCGCCGTCCGCCGAGGCGCCCGCGAGGCCCGCGGTGAGGTTCTGGTGTTCATGGACGCAGACGGGCAAGACGATCCGGCCGACATCCCGGCCGTGCTCGCGGCGCTGCACGACGATGTCGACATGGTCGTGGGCTCTCGATTCCTGGGCCGATTTGAACGCGACGCCATTGCGCCGCTGCATGCCTTGGGCAACCGGGCGCTCACAGGACTGGTCAACGGGCTGTACGGATCCGCGCTCACCGACACCCAAGCGGGCTTTCGGGCGCTACGACGCGATCGCTTCCTGGGCTGCGCACTGGATGCGCGCGGCTACGACGTCGAGGTCGACCTCCTGCTCGAGCTGCTCGGCACCGGGGGTCGGATCATCGAGGTTCCCGTCACTCGGCGCGCTCGAGCCCACGGCCACAGTCATCTCAGGACGTTTCGCGATGGGGCTCGCATCGCCCTGCGCATTGGACGGCAGCGACTCAAGCGTCGGCGATCTGGTCGGGGTCGAAGTTTCCCGTCTCGGTGATGATCTTCGTGACCAGGGAGGCCGGGGTGACATCGAAGGCGGGGTTGCGAACGCCGACGCCCTCCGGGGTCAGTTGGGTGCCGCCGTGGAACATCACCTCGGAAGGCTTGCGCTCTTCGATCGGGATGTCCGCGCCGCTGGCCAGGCTGCGATCGATGGTGGTCCACGGCGCGGCGACATAGAACGGGATGCCGTGGTGTTTGCACAGCACCGCCACCGTGTAGGTGCCGATCTTGTTGGCGACGTCGCCGTTGCGAGCGATGCGATCGGCTCCGACCACGGCGGCCTTGATCACCCCCGAGGCCATCAGCGCACCGGCCATGTTGTCCGCGATGACCTCGACGGGCACGCCGTCGCGCTGAAGCTCCCACGCGGTGAGCCGTGCACCCTGCAGCACGGGCCGAGTCTCATCGGCGAGCACGGTGTAGCGCTTCCCGATCTCGCGGCCGCGACGCAGCACGCCCAGCGCGGTGCCATAGCCTGCGGTCGCGAGCGCGCCGGCGTTGCAGTGGGTCAACACCGCGCCCTCGTCCGGAAGCAGGGGCGCGCCGTGGCCCGCCATCGCCAGGCACGAAGCGAGATCGCCTTCTGCGTGGGCCTTGGCCGTCTTCATGATGACGGCTCGAAGCGTGGCGGCGTCGGCATCGGTCGCTGCGCCGGCCATCGCCTCCCGGATCTCCTGCAGCGCCACGAACAGGTTCACCGCCGTGGGGCGCGTGTTCGAGAGCCGGACGCATGCGGCTTCGACCTGGGCCCGAAATCGGGTCGGGTCGTCGTCAAAGCCCCGGACGCAGACGGCCAGCCCGAGCGCCGCGACACACGCGATCGCGGGAGCCCCCCGCACCACGAGGTCCTCGATGGCCACCGCGACGTCCTCGACCTCACGCGGCTGGGTCCAGACCTCCGCGGCGGGCAGCTTTCGCTGGTCGAGCACGCGTAGCGTGAGCCCCGCTTCGTCGAGAACGAACGGACGGACGTAGGACTGCGCATCAAACACGCGCCCTACCTACCATGTGAGCTGTCTCTGCGAGGGTTCTAGAGCCCTGTAGCGGCCCGTGGCGGCCCTGCCCCGCTCTCGCCGCCGGCCGCGTCAGCGCATCGTCGCCGGCGCTGATACCCTCCGCTCCTTCCGCGCTCCTGTATGTCAAAACGGCTAAAAATCCTCTCCGACTTCGACGGCGTCTGGACCAACCAAGGTCCCGAAGCTGAACTCTTGCTCGACTGGATGATCGATAAGCTCGCCGAGTTCGCCGGCGTGCCCAAGGCACAGGCGCAGGAGGAGCTCGGGGTTCTCCGCGCCACCATGAAGGAGTCACCCGAAAAGAACGGGTGGGCTCCCGACGGACGCATCTCGGCCTACCTCGACGAAGATCCTCTGATCGAGTCAAGCGCGCTCTCCCGCGTGATCGGCCAGGGCGAGAGCGATACTGCCAAGCGGTACGCAAAGGCGGTCACCGATGCCGGCCACGAGACGCTCGCAGCATTCAGCGAGTGGTGCTTCAACGCCGCAACGGCCAGCTTCATCGACACGCACCCACCGTGCCTCATCCCCGAGGCAGCCGCGCTGCTCAAGGCGATCGAAGACGCCGGGGCCGAGTTGGTGATCATCTCGAACTCCGGCACAGAGAAGATCACCAAGTGGTTCGAGTCGGCGGGCATCGAGGCAGGCGAAGGCGAAGGCCACGCGCTCCGCGTTCGTGGATCGGCGAGAAAGTGGTTCCTCGGTGATACCGAGGACGCGATGAAGTTTGCGGGCCGCCGCGTCGCGCTCGACCGGCCGGAGTATCGGTCTGCGATCCTCTCCGAGAGGCCCGACATCATCATCGGCGACGTGTTCTCGCTCGACCTCGCGCTGCCACACGCCCTTCGCGGCCGAAGCATCCTGCAGGCGCCCGATACCATCGTGCTTCGGCGGCACAAGCACACGCCAGATTGGGTGACCGAGACCCGAGCCGGCGGAGCCATCGACCACATCGTCGACAGCGTGAGCGAGCTGCCAGCCCTTGTGGCTGGCCTGGTCAAGTAGCGCCGAGGCGTCGTCATGCCGCACGTGCCGCAGTGGATCCAAGAGTTTGCTCCGATCCTGATCCTTCTCATCGTCATCGGGCTGACGGTGAGCCGGCTCCCTCGCATCGAGGTCGGCCACACGGCGGAATTTCGAGCCCGCAGGATTCGCAACTGGCTGCCGGTCGGCATGCTCTACGCGTTCCTGTACATGGGGCGCTACAACCTGACGGTCGCCAAGAGTGCATTTGGCGACCTGATGACCAACGCCGACTTCGCGACGATTTTCGGGGTCGGCACCGCGGTCTACGGCGCATCCTTCGTCATCAACGGTCCGCTCACGGACCGCATCGGTGGCAAGAAAGCCGTCCTCATTGGCGCCTTTGGTGCTCTGGTGGCCAACGCCGCGATGGGCTGGGTAGCCCTCACGGGCGACACGCAAAACCTCGTTCTGACGTTCTCGGTCCTGTACGGCGTCAACATGTACTTCCAGAGCTTCGGCGCCGTATCGATCGTCAAGATCAACGCGCCGTGGTTCCACGTCCGGGAGCGGGGCGTGTTCGGAGCCATTTTTGGCATCTTGATCTCTTTGGGCATCTACTTCGCCTTCGACGTTGGCGGCATGATCTCCAAGGCATTCAGCTTGGAGTGGGTGTTCTTCACCCCCTCGATCCTGCTCGCCATCATCGGCGTGATCGTGCTCTTCGCGGTGAAGAACACCCCGGGCGAGGCCGGCGTCGGCGACTTCGATACCGAGGATGCGTCCTCGGGCGACGACGGACCCCGACTTCCCGCCGTCGTCGTGTTCAAGCTGATGCTCACCAACAGCGTGGTGATGACCATCGCGGCGATCGAGTTCTGCAGCGGGTTCCTCCGCCAGGCGATCATGCAGTGGTACCGCGCCTATGCGGAAGCCATCGGGCAGACCGACGGCTTCGTACTCGAGAACTGGGGCATGCTGCTGTGCTGCGCGGGCATCATCGGCGGCGTCTTCGCGGGCACCATCTCCGACCATCTCTTCAACTCCCGCCGGGGTCCGGTCGCCGCGACGCTGTACGGCTTCATGCTCGCCGGGGCCGTGTTGATGGTGTTCCTGATCGGTTCAGCAGCCCTGCCCTGGACGATCGTCTTCATGTCGATGTGCATCATCGGCGTGCACGGCATGCTCAGCGGCACCGCAAGCATGGACTTCGGGGGACGCAGAAACGTCGGCGTCGCCGTGGGCATCA
>CAYGTG010000578.1:0-5640 GCA_964352485.1 uncultured Nannocystaceae bacterium
CCGATCCTCGCCATCGGTGTGTTTCGCGAGCACCAGCGCGTTGCGGCGTGCGAGGAAAACGGACACGAACTCGATGGAGTCTGGGGGAATGCAGAGCGCGTCGTGGGGCGCGAGCGGTTCACGGCGGCGGCGGGCGAGTTCGGAGCGGATACCTTCGATCGGGTCGATGCCATCCTCATCGCGAAGCGGGAAGCGTGGCTCACTAGCCAGGCCAAGGTTTGCCGGACCGAGCCACCGGACCAAGAACTCCGCATGCAGTGTTTGGATCTTGCGAAGGCCGGCTTGGCCACACGATCGAAGGTATTCCAAGATGCGGAGCGGCCCATGGTGGAGAGTGCGGTCCGTTTGGCGAGCGGAGCTGAGGACCCGCGGTCTTGCCTAGACGACCAGCACCTGACGCGGCGATGGCCCACCCCGCCAGCCGCTGAGATTCGCCCAGCCGTGGCTGCTGCGCGGGAGCAGATCGTACAAGCCAGCGCGCTCCAGCAAGCGGGACAAACCGAGCGGGCGCAGGAGCTGGCGGCGGCGGCCTTGGTGAGATCCGAGCAGACTGGCTACGCTCCGATCATTGCAGAGGCGACGATGCGGGTCGCGGTCTTGGAGGCCGCGTCCGGCAAACTCGCCGCGGGCGAAGAGCGACTTTGGGCGGCTCTCGCCTTGGCAAGTCGGAACGAGGGACATCCCTACTTGGCGGCTGAAATCTGGGTGCGGTTGCTGTACTGGGTCGGCAGCGAGCAGGAGCGAAGCTCCGAAGCGAAGCGATGGCTACCGCTGGTCGAAACGATGGTTCGCGATCTCGGCGAAGAAGTACTCGTGCGACGCTTCGAGGCCAACGCGGGGACGCTGATGCTCGCAGCTGGAGACCTCGACGCAGCCGAGGAGTACACCAGTCGAGCGCTTGCGCTGACCGTCGAGCGGTACGGTGAGGGCGCGCTGCAAACGACCAACAACCTGAACAACCTGGGCGTTGTCTCCGGCAGCCGGGGCGAGCTCGACGAAGCGTCGCGTTACTTCGAGAAGGTGCTGAAGATCCGCGAAAGGTCCCTAGGCCCCACGCACCCAGGTGTCGCTCTCGCGCTCCGCAACCTCGCGATGAGCAAGCGGAACACCGAGCCCGTGAAGGCACTGGCCTACGCGGAGCGAGCGCTGGAGATCCGCAAGCAGTACCTACCCGCCGTGCACCCGGATATCGCATCGGGATGGAACACCGTGGGCGCCATTCGGTACGGACTCGAAGACTACGAGGGGGCGGCCGCTGCTGCCGAACGCGCGCTCGAGATCGAAGACGAAGTTTTCCCCGGCGCACACCCTTCCAAGGAAAACGCACTCACGACCCTGGCACTGGCCAACGGGTACCTCGGTCGTGACCAACAGGCTTGTGAAGCCGCCGAGAAGGCGCTCGAGTCCCGACGTCGCCGCCTGGGGGACGAGCACTCCAAAACGGCGGCTTCCCTCTACAATGTGGTGCTGGTCTCCAACTGGGCGGGACAACATACCCGGGCGCTCGAAGCGGCGACCGAATGGTTGGTGCTCGCGCCGAAGCTTGGCCGTGCGCCAGAATCGATCGCGACGTTGCGTGCTCAGTCTGCCATTGCGCACAACGGCCTCGGAGAAGAGGCCCTCGCAAAGCAGTTGATAGAACAGGCGCTGGCGACCCCGCAACTTGAGGCGGTCGACCGGGCGGCTGTGCTCGAGGAGTTGCGCAGTGCCGGGCTCGACCCGGGGGAGTGAGCGCGAGTCGACGGCGAAGTCGTAGACGTACGCGGGCTCCGTCCCCTTCGGGACGCTTCGCTCTCTTGCTCCGCCCCCTTCTCCCGAAACCCGGAACGGACTTCAGATCTGCGGTACTAGGACGTACCCGCAGCGAGTCATGGTCTCGAGCGACGTACCGTCGTGGGAACGATTGTCGTCAACAACCACGGGTGACCGGCGGCTCGGGCACTTGGTGGCTCGCTCGCGAAGGAGCCCCCGCGATCGCGAGCTCGACTCTTCTGCGCCCCACGCGAACGAGTCACAGCCCCGGGGCTACATCACGACTGCGTAGAGCGTGAAGCCGAGCGGGATGACGACGAGGATCAGGGTCAACCCAAGGCCGATCAAGTAGCTATGTCGCGGAACGCGGGACCCGTACTCGTTCCCGACAAGGGTCCAGAGCGCACCGCGTCCGGCGGGGCTACGCCGTAAGGCGGCGATGACGACCGTGAAGATGCCGGAGACCAGGGATGGAATCCAAACGTGGAGGAACTCTGGCGACCCCATGACGGCTGCGGCGAGGCCGATGAACACCGTGAGTGCCACCGCCGCGCCGCCATAGAGCCACGGGCGCGGCAGGGCGAAGAACGCACCCATGTCGTCGTCCCTCGATTCGCGCTCCTCATCGCTCGTCACGACTTCGAGCGTAGCACCCGAGATTCCGGCCAACACGATGCCGTGTCCTCGCCCGCCCTGGCGAAGCACCTGTGGGACTCCCAGACGACCCGGCGGGAATGCAGGGGTTCGAGATCCTGTGCTGGCGGTGCTACGACGGCCCATCCGCACGGCAGAGTTCGTCGAAGCATTCCCTCGGTGGTCCGAGGGCTTGGAAGACAAGCAGCCATGGGATTTCTTCGTCGAAGCGTTCGCGAACGCGTGCTCGGTTGAGCCGGACTGAGTCAGACCGGCGTCGTCTGCGGGGGCGGGGTCGGCGTGGCGCATCGGTAGCGGATGTAGGACTTCGACTTGACCTCCTCGGCACTCACCTCGCGCACGCTGGGCCCCATGGGCCCAACCCGAAGTTCAACGCCGCTGGCGGCTCCCTCTGGAACATCCCCCGCTTCGAGCGGAACGACTCGATAGCGCCCGGGCCCACAGTGTTCGGCCATGGCCCGTTTCGCATCCTGTTGCGCCCGCTCCTCGTTTCCTCGGGCCTGGAGCAACCCGCCGTTGTCATCCCGAGACCACACGTCCACGTGCCCACAAGCGGGAACGATGAGCATCGTCAGCAGAGTCGCCGACAGTTTCCAAGAGCGACCCGCGGAGACCATGCGACGCATATCCATGATCCTCCGACGCCGGGAACACGGTCGGCATTCGATCGCGCATCCGTCCTCGATGTTCTGATCGTCTCGAGTCCGCGGGCTCAGCGGCAGAGGGCTTCGGGAGCGGCGGGTCGCTTGTGGGCAGGGAGCGTGTCGGTCGGACCCACGGCTCGAGTATCGGATCGATCGCCGAATTGGGGCACCCCAAGAGCGGAAAAAACACCCCCGTTGGGATGGTTGGGCCGAGCAAGTCGCCGACCCCAGAAACAAGTCGCCGCTCAACGACCGCCGGCTCCTGCGTTTGCCCCATGGCGATGACACCGTCGCGACGGGCTTACTCTGGGTGTTCTTGGAGCCACGCGACCGTTTCCAGAGCGGAGTCGGGACGCGGGGTGTCGCGGTCCTCGAAGAACGCCTTGGCCGCGCGGACGTCCTCAATTGCCCCGGCGCGGGCCCGAGGAGTCTGCGCGAGCTCCCACGACGACTGCCCGCGGATGAACCGAGCCTCCCCCTGCCATGACGCGGGGACCGATCGGCCGGCGAGGGCCCTGCAGGCAGCGTCGGCCAGTTCATAGGCCTCGCGCGGGTTGCCCAGTGCGAGCACCGAACGCGCCAGGTTGAACTGCGACACGGCCACGTGTGGATGTTCCTCCGTGCCATGGATCTCGATGAAATCGGCCAGGACCCGCCGTTGGAGGGCCGCGGCTTGGTCGAGTTTTCCGACCCCGGACAGCATCTCTGCAACGTTGCCGCGCATCTTGACCAGGTCGGGGTGCCCCGCCGGCATCACCTGCTCGGCCGCCTCCAGTGCCTCGCTCGAGACCTGCAGCGCCTCTTCGATCCGGTCCATTCGCAACAACCCGTTGGCCAAGTTTTGTCGCTTGCGCGAGAGCTCCGAGTGGCCCGAGGGATAGGAACGTTCGATGACCGCCAGGCTTTGGCGCAGCATGTCGAGCGACTCTTCGAGTTGCCCAAGGTCACGAAGGAGCAGAGCGATGTTGTTGAGCGATTGAGCGACGTCGGGATGCGACGCGCCCAGTGCCTTCTTGCGGATCCGAAGCGCTTCACGGTGATGGGACATCGCCTCGCGGGCTCGCCCCTGGTCATGAATCACCATCCCAAGGTTGTTGTGCGCATCACCCAGCAGCCGGTGATCCTCGGGAAGGTACTGGCCGCGTAGTTCGAGAACCCGCCGGTAGTGCTCCTGCGCCGCCGAAAAGTCGCCTTGTCGCCGCCGGACGAACGCCTCGGGCATGCGCCAATGGACTTCGTCTCTGGGACTCTGCGCGAGTCCCCGAAGGATGGACAGCAGTTGCTCGGCCTCTTCGAATCGGGTGTTCTGTCGCGTCACGAGGATGGCCAAGTCCCGCGCCGCGTGGCGCAGGCCGTCCCAGCTTCTCGAGCGGGTTGCCAGTTCGACAGCGTTTCGCAGCTCCTGCTCTCGATCTTCGAACCGCTCGAGTGCGCCGAGCCAGCGCGCTCGCGCCAGCGCCAGATCCAGTTCGATGGGAGGGTAGTCCACACCCTCGACCAGGGTCTGGGCATGCTCGAGATGCGCCTCTGCATCATCGACGCGCAGGGCGGAGATCGCGGCGTACGCAGCCGACAACTCGGACTGGATTTCCTCCACGGTCGGAGCGTCTTTGGTGGCCGGTGCGTCCGGCCCCGCTTCGAGCGCGGGGATGTCCGAGCAACTGGCGAGGTCGGGGAGTCCGTCCAAGACGGCGAACGCCTCACGGACGACCTCTTCGTCTGCATCGACGAAGACGTCGGCGACGGCGAGCAGTCTTCCGCGCGCCGTCTCGAGGCACGCCATCCGACGGTCGAGCATGTCGCCCGACTGTTCGCCCCGGACCGCGGTGGCCCGGCAGGCTTCGGTGTGGATGCCGATCCATGTCTCGCGGTAGCCGTCGAGTTGAGGCATCACCCGCTGCCACGCTTCGGGTGCGAGCTCCAGCCCCGAGTCCATGAACGCGGACTCGGCTTGCGCGCGGAGGTTCGCGTCCCAGACCCTCTCCAGGCGTTCCTCGGCCCCAGAGCAGGGCTCTTCGGGGCTGGACAGGGCGAACGCCCCGAGGCCGACGCCCACGACTGCGACGGCCACACCCCACGCCCACGGTCGGCGACGGGGTCGCAACGCCCGCCCGAGTTCGGCCAGCAGAGCGTCCATGTCCGGCCATCGTGCCGAAGGGCTGGGCGCCAGACCCCGCGTCAGCGCGTCGACGACGATCCGCGGTACCTCGGGATTCGACCATCTACGCGGACCGCGAAGCTTCCCGGCGCGGAGGTCTTCTCTGGAGAACGGCGGCTGACCGCACAGCGCTTTCCACAGCGCGACGCAAAAGGCGAACTGGTCCGCTGCAGAGGTGAGCTCCTCTCCGCGGTCTTGCTCCGGCGCCATGTACAGGGGAGTCCCCGTGACGATGCCCGACGAGGTGTCTCCGAACGTGATGCCGTGCTCGGGGTCATCGTGGAACTGGGCCAACCCGAAGTCGGTGACCTTGACCGAACCATCGGTCCCGACCAGCACGTTGCTCGGCTTGATGTCCCGGTGCAGTCCCCCTGCCCGGTGGGCAGCCATGAGACCGCAGCCGCCCTCGATATGGGTCTCGACGACTTCCCG
>CAYGTG010000579.1:0-5631 GCA_964352485.1 uncultured Nannocystaceae bacterium
TTGCGGTTGATGGCGGCGTTGATGCGCGGGTGGGTCCTCGCCTTGTGGCGGGCGGCCAGCGCCGCGTCGAGTTTCTGCTCGGGTGACTGCTTGGGGCGCGACGCCTTCGGCCACGGCGGCAGCTTCTTGGGCAGGGTCCAGACCCCAAGCGTCTCCTCGAAGGACGCGTTCCCCCAGTTGAGCGGATCCTTGAACCCTTCCATCCCGCGGGCCAAGAATCGCGCGACGCCGCCGGACTGAGAGGTGAAGTCCAATCGAGTTCCGTAGTCACCGCTGCGGTTCTGCCGATAGTTGGCCACCACCTCTTCGGGGAGATCGAGCGCTGTCGGTTCACGGAGGCCGGCGGGGTGGATCAACTCCGCGGTGACCAAGACCCGGTCGCCCAGGTCATCCCGCTCGAGACCGATCCACTGCGTAGCCGCGTCGGCGCGCTGTGCCAGCAGACGCGCGACGTGTCTCGAGGCGCGGACGTGGTCGATCCCGAGAACCCACGCTCCGGTCTCACTGCGCAGCATGATCAGGAGTTGATCCGCCCGGCCGTGCCTGCTCGTCCGATGGGGAATCTTGGTCGCCCCCAACGCGGCCAGGCACTCGTCCACCCAGGAAGCGACCCGGACGTAGTCGGTCTTGATCGGCCCAATGATCGTGGTTCCCGTCATGCTTGGCGGATCACGATACTCCACTGTTTGCGCGCACGTCCTCGACGAGTTTGCTTCCGCTTTGCTGTGGGCCGATGGGCGCTGGAAACTTCTAAAAATTCAGCCGGAGAGGCGCAAGTTCAGGCGCCCACGTGTTTCTTGGGTGCGCACGGGGTCACGGCGGACCTGACCAGATGTCGCGACAAGATCGGAAGCGCTGCGCATGTCACCGGGACCCCCATCTTCGTTGGTCTCCTCACCGGGGCCTTCGTGACCTCATCTGGGTGCGCCGGGCCGGCGATTGGCCTCAGGGACGACACCGTTGGCGTGGGCGTCGCCGACTCGGACGCGGGTGTCGTGGTGCATCACACGTTCCCGCTGCGAGAGCGAGCCTGTGACCCGCAGGGACGCATTGGCGCGCACGTTGCACTCCCACCGGCCGTGTACCTTCGCCTCCTTGCGCTTGCCCCCCTGCTCGCCGTCACGTTGCTGGGGAGCGTGACCGGCTGTCCCGCCGGAGATGGTGCTGGGCTGGCCGACGAAGGTGCGGCTGGTGGTGACGGTGATGCCGCGACTCCGCCCGAAGATGACCTGGCGCGGCTTGCTTCGGCGCTGTGCGAGCATTAAGCGGCCTGCGAATGCACGACGGTTGGGGATGCGGTGGGACTGCCGGAGTGCAAGCAGCTCCATGAGGAGGGGCTGGAGCGGATGGGCTTCGCGACCCTGGACTCGGAAAGCTACGCGTTCGATGCCGAGTGCCTTCGAGAGCTCGCAGCCTGCTGGGAGCAGCTCGAGTGCGAAGCATCCTTCGGCGACCCATATCTCCGCGGTCCGTGTGACCTCGACTGTGCCGTTCACCAGCGGAACCTCGGGCGCGGAAGCGAGTGCGAGCCCGAGCCGTACCAGCGCCTTCCGCTCGGCTTCACCTCGGAGTGCGCGCCTGGCTTGTCTTGTCTCGGCGGTCACGGCTACTCGGTCTGCGACACGCCCGCCGCGCTTCAGGTCGGAGACGGCTGCTTCGACGGCGCGCACCATCGGTCCTGTGCGTCGGACCTCGACTGCGAGTACGGCGAGGCTGGACAGGGCACCTGTCAACCCCGGGTCGGCGATGGCGATGCTTGCCAGGATGGGACGTGCATTCGGGGCCTGCGCTGCGAAGCCGGAGTCTGCATTCCCCGGGGAGAGGTCGGCGAACCGTGCGAGTTCCGATCCGACTGCAGCGACGGCCTATTGTGTCACTTCGAAGACCGCGTCTGCGTCGACGACCTCCCGATCGGTGAGACTTGCCGCTTCCCAGACGGCCCCAACGACGACCTTCTCCCCTGTGTCGAGGGCGCCTACTGCGGTGACGAGGTCTGCGAACTCAAACGCGAAGCGGGCTCGCCATGCACGGCCGGCTACGAATGCTTGGGGCAGTCCAGCTGCGACGACGGCGTATGCACCACGTGCGAGGCCCTCGGAAACTGCCCGGACACGCCGACCTGCAACCAGATCCCGTACACGTCGAGCTACCCGCGCGAGGAATGACGTCACCTCGGCGCCGCTGCTGGGAGCGGCGCTGCATCCCTGTGCCGCCATCGCGACGGTCACGAAGGCCCCGGTCGCGCATCGGTGTCGTTGCATGTCGGTGAGTCTAGCGGCGAGTCCCGTCCCCTCCGCACTCGACACCGGGCGCACCGAGTGCGCAGCTGCGCAACGGCGTCATCGAGCCTTGATGGGCGCGAATCGTCGAGATCCGCGGGAACACGGGGCGGCAACTCGCGGCATGTTTCACCAGGACTTCGCCATCCACAGCTGTGATGTGCCACCGATTCGACCTTGAGTCGGTTCGTCACAGGGGAATCGCGAGGACCCGGCGCCCTTCGCCGGGCGAGACGTCGAGGACGAACAGGGCCTGCTCATTGCTCGCGAGGCCTAGCGGCATGATGTCGCGGACCAGGACGCTCTCGTTCTCGACGTCGATCACGGCCCCTGCACCCAGCCCATCGACGAACCACAGATGTTCGAGTCGGATCGCCGCGTACACCCCTGCTCCGGTCACCGCGTACCCGACGCCGCGCACGGTCTCCCATTGGTTGGTGGGGGCCAGCGTCTTGCGGTCAAACTCTTCGAGGGTGTCAGACGTGCCGACGTACATTCGGTCGGTGCTGAGCAGGACGGACTGCACTCCACGCTCTTCCCCGCACACCCATCTGCCTTCACCCTCGGAGTTGCGGACGATGCGGTAGGCACAGCTCTGCGAAGCGTCCTCCTTCGCCCAGTACAGGTGCTCGCCATCGGCTGCCAGGGTCGAGGTGAAGGGTCCCGTCGACCTCCCCTTGCTCTCGAAGACCGTACGGGTGCCGCCCCCGCCCGTGACGATTTGGCGAATCTCGTACGCGTCGTCGTCCAGCCCCACGCCGAAGAAGACGTCGTCTCCGTGCACCGCGATCCCATCAATCGAACACGAGGCGGGCAGCGTGTTCGCGATCGTGCGGCCTCCAGCGCCCGACGCACTTGAGCTCCGCCATGAGGACGACGGAGTCTGGGTCGCTTGGGTCGATGGGGACAAGCCGGACCTCGCCCAGGTCCGCATCCGCGAGCTCGACACGGACACAACCGAGCTCGAAGTTCGTCCCGCCCGCGCACCCGCAAGGCCGTGGAAGAGGCGAATCAGCGACGCGGCAGCGGTGTCCACTCTCGTTTCCTTCGGCCTGTCGTTCTTCGTTCCCGGGATGTCCCTACTCTTCCTGACCAGCCTTCTGATCATGGGCGCGTTCGACGACGGACGAAGCCAAGAACGGCGCTATACGAAGCAGTGCGACACGGTCGCCGCCGAGGTCCGCAACCGAGTCCAGGCCTTCGCGCTTCCGGAGGGACCGCTCGCCCCCTACCGCGGCACGTCCTGAGTCGACGATCCGCATCGCCCAGCTGTAAGTCTGGACGCTCGACGTCGTGATCGAGACGCTGCATTTCCGAGAAGGCACCGCAAGGGTCTCGAGCGCGGTGAGGGCGCCATCTCCGCGACCTCAAACCACGCCATCGCCTCGACAAGCCCGCCGAGCGGCCTAGACCGCTCGGGTGCACGGAACCGCCATCTTCACGCTCGCGATCGTCGCGTCCATCGGCGTCCTGACGCAGTGGGTTGCGTGGCGCCTGCGCGTTCCCTCGATCGCGCTGCTGCTCGCCGCAGGACTCCTGTGCGGCCCGGTCACGGGGCTCGTCGACCCGCTCCGCGACTTCGGCACCGGCTACCGACCCGTCGTGTCGCTGGCCGTCGCACTCATTCTCTTCGAGGGCGGACTCACGCTCAACTTCCGCGAGATTCGAGAGGTCGGGACGAGCGTTCGCCGGCTCATCATATTCGGTGCGCCGCTCATTGGCGTGCTCACCGCACTCGCAGCACGATGGGTCGCGGACCTCTCGTGGCCCACCGCGACGGTCCTCGGCGCAATCCTCATCGTCACCGGGCCCACCGTCGTCGGGCCACTGCTCCGTCAGGCACGCCTGAAGTCGCGGCCCGCGGCCATCCTTCGATGGGAGGCGATCGTCAACGACGCCGTCGGAGCGCTGCTCGCCGTCATCGCGTTCCAGGTCTTCTTGGTGTTCGACGGATCGCAGAGCTCTAGCGAAGTCGCCTGGAGCGTGTTCAAGGCCGTGGCCATCGGGTGCGGCGGCGGTTTCGGGCTCGGACAGGCGATTCGTTGGTCGTTCGAGCGCAGCGCCATTCCCGAGTTTCTCAAGCTTCCTGCAGTCGTGGTGCTGGTCCCAGCACTCTACGCAACGACCAACTTGGTGCTCGAAGAGTCGGGCCTGCTCGCGGTCACCGTGCTTGGCGTAACGCTGGCCAACTCTCGCATCGCAATCCTCGATCAACTGCGCCGGTTCAAGGAAACCTCCGCAGTCATCTTGGTCTCGATTCTGTTCATCGTCCTCACGGCCAGCCTCACCGTCGAGGACCTGCGGCAGCTCGACCTATCAACGCTCGCCTTCGTTGGGGTCGTCTTGTTTGTCGTTCGCCCGCTGTCGGTCTTCCTCGTGACCGCGAGAACGTCGACGACGTGGCGTGAGCGGCTGCTGGTCGGCTGGGTCGCACCGCGCGGAATCGTGGCCGTGGCGGTCGCGGGGCTCTTCGGGCGCGCGCTCACCGACCACGGCATCGCCGATGGACAGAAGCTGCTCGCCTTCGCGTTTGCCGTGGTGCTCGCCTCCATCATCGCGCACGGCTTTTCGCTCGAGCCCCTCGCTCGAATCTTGGGCCTGCGCTCGACGGAGGTTCCGGGCATTCTCATCGTCGGAGGCTCTCGCTTCACGACGGCGCTCGGTGAAAAGTTGATCGGCGAGGGCGTTCCAGTGCTGATCGCGGATACGCAGTGGTCCAACCTCAAGAACGCCCGGCTACGAGGCATCCCCGTCTACTATGGTGAGGTGCTGTCCGAGGACGCACGTCACGAGATCGATTTTCCCAAGTACAGCAAGGTTCTCGCGGCCACGCACAGCGCCGACTACAACGCCCTCGTGTGCACCGACCTGGGGCCTGAGGTCGGCCGAGATCACGTGTTCGAGCTTCGGGAGCGACGTGATGGCCCGGCTCGGCACGACCTCAGCTTCACGCTGGGCGGTCGTGTGTTCGGCAACACCAGCCTCGAGGACGCACTCGGACACCTCGCCGGAGGCTGGGAGCTCCGGGCCACCGAGATCACCGAGGAGTTCGGCTACGAGGACTTCCGAGCGTGCAACGCGTCATCGCTGCCCCTGCTGTGGCGCCACCCCGATGGCAACCTCGATGGTGGCTGCGACCGAGACCACGAGCCCGCACCGGGCGATGTGCTGTTCTCGTTCGGGCCGACCTCGGATTGAGGTCCGCACCTGCCAAGCGGATTCTTGCCCCAGCAGAAAAATAGTCCCGTCACAGATCCAGCGAGCCGCGTCGACCCCTACGTGAACGCACTCAGACCTGCTGCACTTCTCGCGCTGTTCGCGGCCACTGCATGTGACCCATCCTCCGCGGCCC
>CAYGTG010000580.1:0-5630 GCA_964352485.1 uncultured Nannocystaceae bacterium
GTTGGGGTCTCGATCGGCGTTGAGGGGACGACGCTCGGTCCGTTCCGGGAACGCGACGATGTGCTGGACGCAGCCGACGCGCTGCTGATGGTCGAGGAATGCGCCGTGCTCGGGTTGTTCCCGCAGTCGAGCTCCGAGCTGCTGCAGGACTACGATGCGCTTCTTCGCGACCTCGAGGATGCTCAACGCCCCCTGGCCGAGGTGCTCTCGGCCGGCTTTGGGCTGCTTCCGGCCGGACTACGCACCGAGGCCGCGCCCGCGATCCCCGAGCATGCGCCCGGATGGCCGGTGCTTCCCTCGGACCCCAGCCAGCGTGCCGTGGCGGCGGCCTGCGCCAAGAACCTGGTCACAGTGGTGGACGGGCCACCGGGGACGGGCAAGAGCCAGTTGATCGTGAACATGGTCGCGGATGCGCTGCGCCGCGGAGCGCGGGTGGCGGTGGTTGCCGAAAAGCGGGCCGCGCTCGACGTGGTGAAACAACGCCTTGCCGGCGTGGGCGTCGCGGATGCGGTGGCGCTCGTGCACGACGTGGGCGACGACCGCAAGGCGTTGTTCGCCAAGATCTCGGGCCGACTCAAGGACTTCAAACCGCGAACGCACAATCAGACTCGGGTCGACGTGCTGCGGGCGGACCACAAGCGCGTCAACACGACGCTCGAGACCCGCCGCAGCACGCTCGCGCACGTCGACCCGGGGGTGGACCTCTCGGTGGGCGAGCTGTTGTCTCTCGTTGCCGGGGGGTCCCCGCCGATCAAGGCTCCGTCGATTGTGGACCTTCCGCGCGAGGGGCTCACGCGTCTGCTGGAGCTGATCGAGCGCCTGCATCCGTACGGTGAACTCTGGGACCCCGCCCGGTGGTGGCGCAGCCAGGGCGAGCGTTCGAGCCTCGCGGACCTTGGGGACGAGGACTTGGCGGTCCTGCAGCGGGTCACGGCCGACTGCGTCACCAAGGCGGAGGCTTCCAGGCCTCTGCGCGAGCAGCATCCGGTGCCGGTCGCGACGCTTCACATGGCGGCGGACGGACTCGCGGCGGTGCGAACGCTCCTCGAGCTCTCCGGGCAGGCGGAGGCGCTGGTGTGTGCCGTCTGGGCGGGCGCCTCGCTCGACGTTGAAGGGCTTTCGTCCGCGTGGTCGGCCGAGTCGACGGCGCTTGCCGCCCACGGCGCTCCGCTGGCGCTTCCGGCCGACGACTTCACGCGGAACGTCGCCGTGCTCCGCAGCTTCGCAGGACGCTTCGTGCGGTTCTTCTCACCGCTGTGGTGGCGGACCCGGGCGGAGGTTCGAGATGCGCTGCCAAAGGTCTGGCCCGAACGTACGGCCGAGGGATTCAGCCGCGAATTTCTGGCAGAGCTGCAGCAGAGAATCGACGGAGCGAAGGCCTGGGACGCGCTGCGGGGGGCGTTCGAAGGCCTCGGTCACGCGGCTCTGGTCCCCAAGGATGCCTCCGCTGCGCAGGCCAGCGTCGACATCTTGCGGGCGTCGGCGCAGGCTGCTGCGGTCGCGCGGGCTCACGCTGAGGCGCTCGAGGTGCTTGGCCTGCCCCCGCCGACGAGCCCCTCGGAGCTCCCGAGACTCCGCACGATGCTGGAGCATCGGGACGCGCAGCGCCGGGCCGACGATGAGGTTCGCTCGGGCCTCGCGCCCTTGCTCCCCCGCTTTGCGTTCCTGAAGTCTGCCGAGCTCGATGTCCTCGAGGAGTTTGCGACGCGCCTTCGTTCCGACGGGCATCGCCTGCGAGAAGCGGATGGCTGGCTCGCGCAGGCGGACATCGTCCACGGCGACGCACGCTTGTGGCTCGATGGCCTGCGCTCCTCGATGCCGGACGACGACGCTCCGGCGTGGCGTGAAGGCTTGTCGCGCGTCTGGGGAGACGCTCACCTGCGGCGCCTCGAGTCGTTTCTACCGGCGCTGGCCGATCTGGGGAGCCCGGCCCAAGGACAGCGGGCCGATGAGGCCGTCGGGAAGCTGGCCTCGCTCGAGACCGACATCGCTGATCTCGAGGTCGAGGGGATCAACGCGAAGCTGGATCAGGCCGAGCTGCTCTCCATTCCCGACGCCGAGTATCGCGCTCGACGCACCCCGGCGCAGAAGGTCAAAGAGTCCCTGCTCAAGGAAACGTCGAAGTCACGCAGCTTGATTCCGCTCCGGCAGCTGGTGCGGGACTTCGCCGACGACGGAATCCTCGATGTCCTTCCGTGCTGGCTGGTCTCGCCAGAGACCATGGCGGTGCTGTTTCCAAGGGCTCCCCTGTTCGATCTCGTTATCTTCGACGAAGCGTCGCAGTGCACGGTCGAGTCGGGGCTGCCCGTGTTCCTGCGCGCCAAGCAGGTCGTCGTGGCGGGCGACGAGAAGCAGATGCCGCCGACTTCGTACTTCAAGGCGAGTTCGAGCAGCACTGAGGACGACGACCTCACCGAGGCGCAGACCCAGACCCGCGACATGTTCGCCGCCGAGTCGCTGTTGTCGCTCACTCGGCACCGGTGTCCACACGCGGGACTCAAGTGGCACTACCGCTGCCGCGAGGAGGAGCTGATCGCCTTCTCCAACCACGCGATGTACGAGGGGGATCTGCTGACCATTCCGTCGACGTCCGGACCGCACGGCGAGTCCGCGCTGCGCTGGCTTCCGGTCGAAGGGGGCGCGTACGATAGCGGCGTCAATCACGTCGAGGCGGGGAAGGTCGTCGATCTGCTCGCGGAGCTGCTCGCCCGAGCGAAGCCCCCAAGCGTGGGTGTGGTGACGTTCAACCTCAAGCAGCGGGCGGCGATCCTCGATCAGATCGAGTCACGACTCGATGGTGACGACGCGTTCGCCGGACTGTGGCAGACCGCGAGCACCCACGAGGACCTCGACGAGCGTCCGTTCGTCAAGAACCTCGAGTCGGTGCAGGGAGACGAGCGTGACGTGATCGTGTTCTCCCTCGGACACGCCCCTGTACATCGCAAGCGCCGCGGCGGAGATGGGGAGCTGTACGTCCCGGCACGGTTCGGTCCTCTCGGGCAACGCGGCGGCGAGCGGCGCCTGAACGTCGCAATCTCACGAGCCAAGGCCGAGTGCTACGTCGTGTCGTCCTTCGAGCCGGCGCTGCTGCGAGTCGGTAGCTCGATGCACACAGGGCCGCGGCTGTTCAAGGGCTACCTCGACTACGCACACGCACTTTCGAAGCGCCGCTTCGAGCTCGCAGACCGCATTCTCGACGGGGTCCGTGGGACGCCGCGCGCCGCAGCCGAGGCGCTGGCGATCGGATCCAAGATCGACGGCCATCTTCCGCTGGCGAGCCAGGTGATGCTGGCGCTCGAGTCCACGGGCCTTCGGTGTGCGCTGCACATGGGGACCTCGGACTTCCGGATCCCTCTGGCGGTTGGCAAGCCGGGACAGGACGCTTACGCGCTCGCGGTGATGACCGATGAGGGGTCCGTCGGCGACTCCGCATTCGAGCAATTCGTGCACCGTCCTGCCGTGCTTCGGCTTCGCGGCTGGACGGTGCAACACGTGGATGCCGCGACGTGGGCGACGCGTCGCAGCGACGTCCTGGAGTCGATCTGCGGGACGCTGGGGGTTGCGATCCCGAGCTGATCGTTGAACGCGATGTTGCGCTGCGCTCCTTTCAGAGCATTCCGCGGCGCCTGAAGTAGACCAGCAGCCCCGCGGCGATCCCGAACATCGAGATCCACAGCGTGGGGTATGCCCAGGGCTGGTGGAGCTCGGGCATGTTGTCGAAGTTCATCCCGTACACCCCTACGATGAAGGTGAGCGGAATGAAGATCGTGGCGATGACGGTGAGCACCCGCATGTCTTCGTTGGTGCGCTGACCGACGAGCGCCATGTGCAGGCTGATCAGGTTTGCGATCATCTCCCGGTACATCTCGGTCGAGTCGATGACCTGAATGAGGTGGTCTTGAAGGTCGCGGTAGAAGGGGAGGTTGCGCTTGGCGATGCGCTTACCCTCATTGTGCAGCATCGCGTTGACGCCGTCTCGAAGTGGCGCGGTGACCTTGCGGAGTCCCATGAGCTCGCGCTTGTGGTCGTGAAGACGCTGCGGCAGGCCGTCGACAAGCTCGGAGTCGTCCTTGTCGAGGTCGAGTTCGGCTTGCTCGACCGCGTCTCCGATCGCCGAGACCGCTTCGACGTAGCCGTCGACGACAGCATCCATCAGCGCGTACACGAAGTAGTCGTGGTTTCGATCGCGGACCCGACCCACGGAGTCTCGCAGTCGGGTCCGAACACCGCCGAACACATCCTCGCCGACCTCCTGGAACGTCAATACGAAGCCCTTGCCGACCACCAGCGAAAGCTGCTCGAACAGCAGCGCCTGGTCCTCGCCGAGCTGCACCATCTTCATCACGATGTAGGTGTGTTCTGGGTACACCTCCATCTTCGGGCGTTGGCCGGTGTGCACGATGTCCTCGAGCGTCAGCGGGTGCACGCCAAACGCTCTGCAGACCGTTCGCACGAACTCGACGTCGTGGACACCAACGACGTCGACCCACGTGGTCGTACCCTCGTTGAGGGCTGCGTGCGCCTGGGCGATGGTGGCGGGGTCGTACTCTTTGACCGTGTCACTCGTCCAGTCGAACACGCGGACGTAGGGTTCGAACTCCCGGACGGCGCCGGTGTAGACCGCGCTGCCGGGGACGCTACCGGCAAGGAACCCAGGGGAGAATCGCCCTTGAGCCGTGGACTCGGCGGGATGGGTCGAGGCTTCAGCCGTCATCGGAACGCGGCGATGGTCCCATAAGAGGGCCTTCGATGGACGGCCGGATCCCGACAGCCGTGGATTGCCTGCTCGGGGTGCTACGTTCCATTTCGCATGCAGATCGCCGGTCCACGAGCATTTCTCGCTCCGGCGATCACGGCCGGACTCGTCAGCCTGGTCGTCGTCGCGTTCGCGGTCACCGCCGACGCTCCGTACTGGGCCTATCTCGCGGTCCCGGTCGCGAGCTTCGCGGTGCTCCTGCCGACCCTTCGCCGTTCCTCTCGCAGGCGCGCGCTGGCTCAAAAACCGTTCCCCGCCGAGTGGCGCAAGGTTCTGGAGCGGCGCGTCCCGTACTACGGACTGCTCGATGACGCCGGCCAGCGCACCTTCGAGTTCGATATCCAGGTGTTTCTGTCCGAGCAGACCATCTACGCGCCTGCCAACGGCGGCGGGATGGTGCCGGTCGAAGACAGCGTTCGAGTGCTGATCGCTGCGTCTGCGGCCATGCTGCTGCATGGCCGTCCAGACCTTGAGTGGCCTACGGTGCGCGACATCGTCGTCTACCCGACGAAGTTCGACGATGACTACACGATCGGCGAAGGCAACATCTCCGGCATGGTGCATGCGCAGGGGCCGGTGCTGATCTCCAAGAAAGACTTGGTCCATGGATTCCGCCGGCCACACGATGGGCACAACGTTGCGCTTCACGAGCTTGCCCACGTGCTCGACTTTGGAACCGGGGCCGCCGACGGATTGCCCCGAGGCCTCGAATTTGTCGCTGCCGCGCCCTGGGTCGAGGTCGTGGCGGACCGACTCAAGACGGTCCGCCGCCGGAAGTATCGGCACGTGCTTCGCGACTACGCGGGGACGAACGAGGCCGAGCTGTTCGCGGTCGCGGTCGAGGCGTTTTTTGAGCAGCCGGGGTAGCTCAAGG
>CAYGTG010000581.1:0-5629 GCA_964352485.1 uncultured Nannocystaceae bacterium
CGTCGGTGTTGTCGACGAACTGGTCTTCGGCGATGGCCGGCGCTTCGCGGTGGCTCGAGGCGGCGGCGGTTTGGGGAAGGCTGACCGCGGCACCGGCGAGGGCCGCGAGGGCGAGAAACTTGTTTGAAACATTCATGGCGTTGTTCACTCCGGAGATCATTCGTAGGTGGCGAGGTAGATGGCAGACTCGGCGGCAATTCCCATCACCGGCGCGTTGCGTGCTGCGGCGACCCCCGAAGGCTCGAGGATCTCTGCGGTCGGAACGTTCTCCAATCCGCCGTCTTCGGTATTGGCCGTGACGAGGCGAGAGCCGCCGAGGTCGTCACTGACCGGGATGATTGCGGTGACGCCGCCCGGGGCGAGCGAGACCCCCCCGTGGCGTCCCATCCCCAGGCCAGCGACGACCTCGTCCACGTTGCCGGAGTCGTCGATGGCGAAGAGCAGTCCTTCGGCCCCGGACCCCGAGCGTGCGTAGTGATCCATCACCCACGCTACGTTGTTCGCGTCCACATGGATTCCCGTGGGCGCGACCAGAGGCGCACCTTCGTGAATCGTCGTCGCAGCACCACCGGCCACCGGAGCGCGGAAGACCGCGGCGACCCCTTCCATGGTGTACCCAGAGATGTAGACCTCTTCGCAGTCGACCGAGACGATCACACCTGCGGCTCGCCCGACGCCCTGTGCGGCGAACGCCGTCGGAGCACCTCCATCGGGGGACAGGCTGAAGATCCCCCCGAGGATTTCATCGGGGGTGTCCTCGAAGGCCTGGGTGGCATCGATGCTCGAAGCGCCACCGATGTCCGAGACCAACAGCGTGCTCCCATCGCACGTCACGGTGATGTCCGAGGGATAGGCCAGCGGCGTACCCACGTGCAGCGCTTCGACCGTGCCCGCCAGGTCGACCTTGAAGATGCCCGGCAAGCCAGCTTCGTCGTAGGCGGCAAAGTAGAACTCGGACCCGTCGGGGGCAGCCGCGATGGCGCTGGCGTCCGTGAAGCCCGAATCGGCCAAGAGCTCGATGAGCGTCGGTGCGGTGTCGGGAAGTCCGTCCGGTTCCTCTCCGGTGCTCCCCGGGTCGGTGTCCGAATCGGAGTCGGAGTCCGCATCTGAGCCAGGCCCAGAGTCGGTGTCCGACTCGCTGCTCGGAGGGGAAGTGTCCGACTCGTCGGTATCGGAACCTGCCGAAGCGGGGCTGTTCGAGCAGCCGAGGCTCGTGATGGCGAGGCCGAGGCCAGCCGCGAGAATGATTGTTCTTTGCATAGTTCTCCTGGTTCTCCGCCCGGCAAGGGCGCAGAGGATTCGTTTCGTTGGGGGTTGAGAGGAAGTGACCGCTACAAGGCGAGCGTTCGCTCCACCAGCCAGGTGCAGCCGCACAGGGCAATGGCAAGCGAGCCCGCTTGGACGCCGTAGCGCGTGTAGCTGGGGCGACGCGCCCACGCGGCGAGTGGCAAGAGCAGCGCCAGGACGCAGGCGATCTGGCCCAGCTCGATGCCGACGTTGAACGACAGCAAGGCGAGCATGCGATGGGCTTGCGGCAGGCCGACGTCGGCGAGCACCGACGAGAAGCCAAAGCCGTGAATCAGGCCGAAGCTCACCGCGAGCAGGTTGCGGCCCCGAAGCGTCTTCTGTGAGGGCGCCTCGGGTCGGGCGAGGTTGAGCCCCGCGACGAGCACAATGCTCGCTGCAATGGCGGCCTCGACCCAACCGATGGGCAGAGACACCCATCCCAGCGCCGCCGCGCACAGGCTGATGCTGTGCCCGATTGTGAACGCAGTGACCAGCCAGCCGATGTCCTTGATGGCCGAGCGCATCCCGTCACGCTTGGCGGTGAGTCCAGCGATGAGGATGAGCGAGAGCAAGAACAGGAGGTGGTCGTACCCGGTGAGCAGGTGGACCACGCCCTCGCGGATGAAGGACCTCGCGGTGGTGGCCGCGCCCGGCGTCGTGTCGATCACCAGCGATCGCGTGTCGGCCCTCAGCACATGCGTCGAGCCGCCCCCCTGTGCGTGCACCGTCACGAACACCTCATGGTCCGGATCGTCGTCGAACAGGGTGTCGTCGCGGAGCGAGACGCTCATGTTCGAGGGGCACTGCACCTCGAGGGTTGCGACGAGTCGGTCCTTGTCGCCGCTCAGCAGCGCAATGCCGCCTGTATGCGCGCTGCAGGGGCCGCCTTCGCTGCGCATCGTGATGCCGCGCGTCAGCCATCCTTCGAGCAGCGCTCCGTGCTGGGCAACCTCTTCGGCGTCCAGGGAGCGACCCAGGCCCAGAGCGAGCGCGGCGTCGGTCGCCTCGATACGGGCTTCGACGCGGGCGCCGCCGGGGGTCGGGGTGACGTGCAGCGCCTTGGTGCTGCCCATGTGGGCCGCCGCGACCGAAGGAAGGCCGAGGGTGGCCAGCAATGCCGTGGTCGCGAAGAGTTTGCCCCGAGTCATCATCGTCCTGCATCTCGGGTACGCAGCTTGGCTACCCTTGGATCGGCTCTTCTTCGCACCCACGACTCTTTTTCCCGACGCGCCCGCACATCCAGCACCGCGACGTCGGAAAACGTGAGCGAGGTGGGCTCTTCGGGGGAAAAGACGAAGCTCTTCAAGGTGCCCTCCACGGTGGCGACACACAGGCTCGCGCCGCAGCGCTCGAGGAGGTCAGCGTGGACCTCCGCGGAGAGCTCCAGACGCGGCAGCCAGCCTGCGACGATGCGATCCGCCGCGTTGGCATGATCGAACGGAAACACGTTGCAGGCCCCCGGGCGACACAACGGTGCCGAAACGCCGACGTCCCACCGGTACCGCTTGCCCTGCCAGTCCGTACGCACGGTTTCCAGCGCCTGGACCCGGGTCAGCGATGGCTCCGACAACGCCGCGGCGACATCCTCCGCGAGTGCGTAGGCCGATCGATCGTCGCGCGGCACGGCCGGCTTGTTGCGTTGGGGTTGGTGCTTGCCGCTCTTCTTGTTGGGCCGCTCTGCCTGCTCCTGCTCCTGCTCGAGCTCCACGGCGACCTCGACATCCGCGTGGCCGGTGCAGGCGGTGAGCAAGGCGGACGCGACGAGCGGTACGAGGCGTCGCATCACGACGCTCCCAGGCGGCCGCGGAGCTCGGCGACCAGCACAGGGTCGACGCCGGGGCGTGCGGCGAGTGCGACCTCGAGGCCTGTCTGGGCAGCCTCGGCATCTCCGGCCAAAAGCCGCACCAGCGCGCCGTGGAGGACCATTTCGGCGTCGTCGGTCTCGAGCGCTTGGGCCTTCGCCAGCGCTTCGGCAGCCCGCGTGGTCTTGCCAGCGCGTGCCGCCGCGATGGCGAGCGTGTCCCAGGACCAGATGTTCTGGCGGGCTTCGAGTTCCTGCTCGGCCAGGGCCAGCGCCTGGACCGGCCGCTCCCCGTGGCGGGCCAGGAAGTGCGCGACCGGACGAGGGTCGTGTTCCGCCATGGCCAAGGCGTCCCGCAGGCCGGATGCAGCCTCGGCATCGCGACCCAGGGCGCGGTCGAGCTCGACCACCCACAGGATCGATTCGGCGCTCGAAGACTGCTCCGCTGCGATCGCCAACACCTCCCGTGCCGCTTCAAGATCCCCTGCCTCCCGCAGCGTTCGCCCCTGCAGGGACAACGCGGGACTGTAGGAGGGCACCAGCGACAGCGCCCGCTCGCCGGCCTTCCGTGCCGGCTCGACCTCGCCGCGGCGCAGATACATCGCGCCCAGGTCCGCAAAACACCACGCCATCGACTCGGGATCCCGTGCGCTCCCGGAGTCCAGCGCCAGCTCCAGCGCACCGACGGCCCCTTCGAAGTCTCCGTAGAGCCATCGCATGTAGCCCACCCGGTTGTAGCTGCGCAGGTCCGGCCGCAGGTCGATCGCGGCCTCAAAAGAGGTCTCGGCGTCGGCGTAGCGCCCAAGCTCCAATGACGCATCGCCGATGAGCAGATGGGGGGTGGGGTCGTATGGGAGGGCCCCGGTCAACGCGTTGGCGGCCACAATGACCTGCTCGAACCGATGGTCATCGAGCAGCAGCATCGCCGAGAGCAGCCGCAGCCGCGGGGCCCGCTCAGTGCGCGCCAGACCGACCTCGATCACGTCTCGGGCGTAGGCACGATGCGCAGCCCCTTCGGATCGAGCGGCCCGCAGAAACGCCGTCGCCAACGCGATGTACGCCTGCTGCTCCTGTGGCTGACGTCTCAGCTGCTCCTGCGCGGCGGCGATCTCCGGAGCGTTCGAGGCATCGAAACCCAGCGCGAGCTCCGGAAGCCTCGGCGGTGCCTCTCGAGCCTGCTGGGCTTGTGCCGTCGTGGGAACGGCCTGGATCACCTTTGTCTCCGGCGGGGCCTGACACCCCCCAAGCACCGCAAGAACACTCATCGCCACCCAATTCGTTCGCTTCATCATGGCTGCAGCCGGGGTACGGCGCGCGGCTACGATCGGATTGCGCCGGTCTGCCGGAGGCATGCGGTCTCTCCGGCGCCGCCATCTGCCGTCGCAACATGCGACCGCTCGGCCTCGCTCCGCCGCTCCAGCTGCGCATGATGAGCATCGCGCAACTGCGGCTGCTCGACTTGGGCAACCGTGCCCACGCGCCCCTGACGAAATCCTAGGATTTTTTCGCCGCACGCAGCTTGCAGGCTCAGGCTGCCATGGCCGACAACCGTGCGTTCCTGGCGTTCTATGGCGGACCCGACCCACGCCCTCGACTCAACGGGCCGAGAATGGACCACGAGATCGCGCTGGCATACGTCGTTGCCGTCAACAACCTTGGTGGCTACGCCGAACGAGGGCAACAGGAGTGGGCCATGACCCGGGCGGAGCGACTGAACGCCCCCAACCTGGTGCCGATTCAGAGTCTCACTCGGGAGAAGTCGCTCACGCGAGCCAACCCCAACCAGATCGTCAAGGAGGTGCGCGAGGGCTGGGTCGTCATTCCGCCCATCAGCGACAACACCTTTGTGGGCGCTGCAAACGATGTCGGAGCGGCCGTGCAGAATGCGGTCGGCGTCCTCTCCCACAACCGGGCGAAGATCGATGAGATCGTCTTCATCGACCACGGCACGCCGGGCTCCATGACGTTCGGGCAAGACATCTTCACCGTGCAGACCGTGCAATCGGGTCGAGTGGCCGCAGCACTGCGCCGGCTCGCGCCGTTCATCGATGGTGACTCCGTGCTCACCCTGGGGGGCTGCGCAGTCGCGGGCAACGACGAAGGACGCGAGATGGCCAAGGCGATCGCTCGGCTGCTGAGCGTTCGCGTGCAGGCCTTCGAGGAGATTCAGTACATCAACCTCGCTCCGGGCGTTGAGGGAACCGCATACATGTGTGGGCCTACGCAGTGCAGCCCGAGTCGGGCGACCCCGTTCTCTGAGACGCTCTACGAAGGACTCGGGACGCGAGGTGGGGGTGCCTTCGGCATGCAGACCCCGGGTTGGGGGTAGAGGCATCTCCGCGCGAGTTGCGAAACCGGGGCGCTGGGGCGTCCCGAGCCTCGGCGGCTTTTGTGTCGCGAGAGGGAAGTCCCTCGAAGGAGAGCCGGTCGTCCCATAGGGACTAGAACGCCGCTACATTCGGTTCGGACTACGGACTCAGAACACGAGCAGCCTGTTGAGAAAGTCGACACGACGTCTCGCTCGCCCTTTTCGCTCCTGGC
>CAYGTG010000582.1:0-3006 GCA_964352485.1 uncultured Nannocystaceae bacterium
GGATGTAGTTGGTCATGTAGCGCTGCAGCAGCACCAGACCCGCCCCACCGTCGCCGAAACGGGTCTGGAACTTGTCGCGCATGACCGAAGGCAGGTCATCCATGCCGATCATCGACGCCCCCAGATGCACCACGCGCACGACCTTGGGCTCACCATCGTCGAGCGCCGCCAGCTGGTCGAAGAAGTAGTTCAGCGCCTCGAGATTCTCGATCGCGTGATGCGGCGTGACGTCGTCCTCGGGGCGTGGCGTCCACGCGGGCTCCACGGCCCCAGCATCGACGTCGGCCGCCGCATCGACGTCGGCCGACGCAGATTCTTCAGGTGCCGCAATGACGCCCGAGGGCGCGGAGGGCACAGCAATTGACTTCGCGGTGGGTGTGGCCGGGGACTCGGGTCCGCTTTCCGGTGCGGGCGAGGAGCAGCCAACGAGACACAACGCAGCAGCGACAAACGGCGCACGCATCATCGGTCAGTCCTCCTTCTTGAGTCGGCCAAGCAGCAAGCCCAGCTCGTAGCGGCGACGAGCATCTTCGTCGCTGTCGTGTTGTGTAGACACTTCGTCGTATCCCAAGCGCTTCAGGGTGGGGTTGCAGACGGCCGCCAACATCGCCTGCGAAGCAGCCGGCAAGGACTTCCATCGCGCGACACTGCGGCTGTCGACCTTGGCCCGAGCGTAGGTCTTCCAATCTCCGAACCCCACGTTTTCGCTCGAGCCCAGCGCGCGCTCGATCAATCCGTCGTCGTAGGGCTCATCGGCAAAGGCCAGGACCTCCGCGAGGACGGCCTGCGGGTCCGCAGTGAGCCGCTCGTAACGAATGCTCAGCGCGTCGTCGTCCTGCTCCGCGAGGTCTTCGATAGCGTTGGCCGTGTCGACCCACGCGTGTGCGAACGCCTCGAGCGGCTGTGGGTAGCGCGTGACGTAGCGATGAAGCTCCTCCACGTAGCCGCCCGTCTTGTCCGTGAGTTCCGCGATGCTCGCCGCGACGTCGAGCCCGTGCCGATGCAGACAGATGAACTTGACGTGACCCGAACACAGCCGACGAATCGCGGGCACATGGAAGGCGTCGAAGGCGGTCTTCTCCGCCCACCGTGCCTTGCCCGCTTTGGCCGCGTGATCCTCGAAGAAGCCCAGCGCGAACCGGCGTAGTCGGGACAGGACTTCGGTCTCTTCGAAGCCCGCATAGCCCAGCCCAACCAGCGCCCCAATGTTCAGCCCCTGCGCAAAAGACTCCTCGTGCAGGAACCGAGCGGCCCCGCTGAGGACGTAGGTTTCGGGAGGACAGGCGATGTTCGGGTGCGCATCGAGCAGACGACGCAACAGCGTGGTGCCCGAGCGCGGCGTCCCAAGGATGACGATCCCGGGCCGGTCGCTCATGCGCTCTGTTCCCGCGCGAACGCGAGGATACGGCTCACCGAGTCGAGGTTGTCGAGCGTGATGTCCTCAGGACCCATCTTCGTGCCGGTGTGCTTCTCCAAGAAGACCAGCAGATCCACCATCGCGAACGAATCCACGAGCCCGGTTGAGAACAGCTCTGTCTCGTCGTCGGCCTGGCTCAAATCGACCCGGGCCTTCTCTTCGAGGTACTGAATCAGTGCATCCCGTGTGAGCGCCATGACCGGCGGACCCTACCAGTCCATTGCGCCGGTTCGGAACAATCCGCGGCGACGGGCGGCAGAGCGCGAACGCCGGTCCGTCGACGGGCTCTGTGCTCGGAGGCGGCAATCGCGACGCCAGAGCTACAAGGGCCGGACCCAGGGCAAAAACCGACGTCAAGGGGTCGGATCGAGCGTCGCCCGCAGTGCCTTGCGATCGATTTTGCCGTTGCTGTTGAGCGGAAACACCTCGAGTATCCGAAGCTGCGCCGGAACCATATAGCGAGGCAGGTGCTTCCCCATCGCGCGCAGGATGTTTTTTTCATCGAAACCTTCTCCGCTGACAAACCCAACGATGCCCTCGGCTCCGCCGCTCTCGCTGCGCGGCCAATCGAGGGCGACGGCATCGTCGACCTTGGCGACCCGGCGCAGAATCGCTTCGACCTCCCCCAGCTCGACCCGGTACCCGCGGACCTTGACCTGAGAATCGAGTCGCCCCAAGAACCGCAGCGCTTCGCCGTCCTTGCAGGGGCGGCGGACGAGGTCCCCGGTGCGATAGAAGATCTCGGTTTCGCCCGGCGGCGTCACGAACACCGCGGCGGTTTTCTCGGCGTCGCGCCAATACCCAAGCGTCACCTGCGGGCCCGCGAGTGCGAGCTCCCCCAGCTCCCCAGGCTCAACCTCGGCCAACTGTGGCGTGAGAACCTTGGCGCGCATCTGTTCGAAGGGAACGCCGATCGGGACGATCCCATTCTCGGCCTCCGCCTCCATGCACGACCGCATCGGATAGACCGTGCAGGCGAGCGTGAGTTCGGTGGGCCCGTAGATGTTCTCGGTGACCGCATTGGGCGCGCAGTCCATCCATGTGCGTCCGACGCTGACCGTCAGCGCCTCACCGCAGAACAGGCTCAAGCGCAGGTCGGGGAAGCAGTCCGGGGACAGCGTCCGGGTCTCTTTCATCAGGCGCGCCGTGGAGGGAACCGAAAACCACACCGTGATTCCGGCGTCGAGCACGTACTGCGCCGGCAGCAGGCGCTGCCGCATGTCGGGCACGCATAGGCAGCCGCCGACCGTCCACGGGGCGAAGAGGTCGAAGAGCGACAGGTCGAAGGTGACCTCGAACATGTGTGAGAAGCGATCGTGCTGCCCGAGTCCGTAGCGGTCCACCGCCCAGTCGAGAAACCGCTCGATGTTGCGGTGCGCCACCATGACCCCTTTGGGCTCGCCGGTGCTCCCCGAGGTGAACAGCAGATACGCGATGTCATCGGGGCCGACCTCGGGCGCCTGCCAGGCATCCGCTGCCAACAGGTCTGCGTCACCAACGATCGTGTGTCGAGCCTCGTCATCGGCCCCCTCGTGCGTGAAGCCAAGCGTGATCACCAGCAGCGGCTTGGCAACCGCCGACAGCACGTC
>CAYGTG010000582.1:3016-5625 GCA_964352485.1 uncultured Nannocystaceae bacterium
TCGATCATCTTGACGATGCGCGCAGCCGGGTAGCTTGGGAGCATCGGCACATACCCGTGCCCGCTGCACAGCGTCCCGAGGATTCCCGCAAACCCCTCGAACGTCCGCTGCCCCAAGACGCAGGTCAGCGGCACCCCGCCCTCGGGCCGACGAGCCATCAGCGTGGCGGCCAACGCCTTGGTCGCCTGCTCGAGCGCCCCGTAGGTCTGCATCTCGTCGCCGATCGTGATCGCAGGCCGCTGCGGCACCCGTTGTGCGCTCTGCAGGAATCCTTCGTGGAGGGCGCGAAAAGCACTCATGGTCCGAGCGCATTGTCGTGGGAAGTGAGGCGGATGTCATGCGCTCCGCCGAAGTTCGAGGATCGGACCCGCCCAACAAGCCCCCGGTGGCGACCGGGACCGGCGAACGTGCTCCGGCGCGGTTGCTGAAGGGGGTCTGTGCTCGATACTCGCTCCGGAGCACCTTGACCGTATACTTTCCCCATGCGCTGCTCGAGTCTCATCGCACTGCTCGCCGCCTTGATGCTTCCTGCTTGCTTCATCGTCACCGACGATCCGGACGACGACGACAACGCTGGCGAGACCGGTGCCCCAGTGGAGGAGGTTCTGGTCTGTGCAGATCCTGGCACCAACTCCGAGGTGAATCCCAACGGTGAGTGCGTCTGCCAAGAAGGGCTTGTTTGGTGCACCGACGACCCGGACGACATCACGTGTTGTGCGGGGGCCTGCGGCGATCCGGGCACCAACAGCCAGTTGGCCGCGGGTGATGAGTGTGAGTGCATGGCCGGCTTTGAGTGGTGCACCGACAACCCGATGGACGTCAGCTGTTGCGCGAGCTGAGGTTGCACCAGCATCGGGGTCGGTCTTGGACGCGACGAGCGGTCCCAGCCTGCTACCGTCCGGGCGTGACCGCGGCTTCGGCGGGCGTCGCTTCGGCTGACTCGGGCGCAGGCATGTCCCGCGCAGCCGCCGGGATCCCCTCGACATCGGCCCGAACGCGGTAGTCGACATACGCCCGCAAGAGCGCGCGGTAAAACAGCTCGCCGATGACCTGATGGCCGCTGGCCGTAGCGTGGCCCAAATCCCCGCTCATCAGGCGAGGGCTTCGCTTGTACCAGCGGCCTGCGGAGCCATCGCCACCCATCGCCTCAAAGGTGTCGAAGAAGGCACACCCGCTGTCCTTGGCGGCTTCACGCTGGGCCTTCACCATGCGCGGAACGACGTCGCGCGAGACGACTTGCGCTCCTCGACGCTCGCCATGGTCAAGCGGCGCCATCACGATGCACGCCGCGTCGGGCTTGGCCTTCTTCACCTTCGCGATGACGGCCCGGTACTCGTCGGCGTAGCTCGACATCTTCATCTTGCGAATCATGTCGTTGCCGCCAAAGGTGAACACAACCAGGTCGGTGCCCCGATGCTCGAGTTGCGCGGCCAGATGGTCGTCGTCGAGCTCCATCATCCGGTTCGTGAATGCGCCGACGAGCGCCGCGGAATCCCATACGACGCCCGGTCCGGGCCGCTCCATCGTGACGCCGTAGAGCCGAACTTGTCCCTCCCCCACAGAACGCACCGTGAGTTCGTGCGGACCGTCGGGAACGTCGATCGCGTAGAACCGGTCCTCGAGCGCATCGGCGGCGGTCTCCAGGAGGATCTTCTCGCCGTCGTCGACCTGCAGCCGCAGGTGCCCCCCCTCGGGCTGCGCGGCGTAGTAGAGCTCGAAGCGAGAGACCTTGCCGGAGCTGCGCTCTGGATGGGGTGCAAACTTGCTCTGCCCGCCGCCCCAAGAGCTGAATGTAGTGCCGCCGAGCCCGTAGTGTCCGTCGCTGCGGCACTTGTGAATGATGAAGCACTTCTTCCACGTGTCGCTGTGGGAGAAGGCGACCTCGCGGTGACGGTATGAGGTGTTGGGCGGAGCCATCAGGTGGAAGCCGTGGCCGGCATCTCCGAACCGGTTTTGCACCCGGCGCCGAATCGCCCCAGGGATTCCGTCGACTCCGATCGACGAGTCGCCCCAATGCATGACCCGCACGATCGTCCCTTCGATGCCCGCGTCCGCCCGCGCAAGGTCCTCGAAGAAGCCATCGAGTTCGTCTCCCGCGAACAGCTCCATAGGCTTGACCGCCTTCTTGCTGTCGCCTTCTCGAGCCTCGTACGCGGGCAACGTCGGAGCCTCCGCGACCTTCACCACCGCGCGGGGAGCCGAGATGACCGGTTCGGGGTCGTTGCCGGCCAATACTTCTTGGGCAAGCTCCTCGACCTCCTCGGCCCGCTCGGCCTCGGCCTCGATCTCCTCCGCATCGAACGGCCGCCCCACCAGGTTCCAAAATGGCACCGGCTCGCCCGACTTCCACGGCCGCGCAAACTCCAGGTTGGGCACCACATAGCTCGCCACCACACACGCCGCCACAGCCGCCATCGCCGGCCCAACCTGCCGCAACATCGACAGCTGCAACGCCTCAGCCTCGCCGAGTTCTTCTTCCTTCTTGAGGACGCGGGGATTGACCATGAACCGAAACCGAAACGAAAACTCGTCAGGACAAAGACGATCGCAGAACGAAGAAAGCCGCGAAACAACGAAAGCCGCGAAACGAAGAAAACCTCAAGCCCGCA
>CAYGTG010000583.1:0-4852 GCA_964352485.1 uncultured Nannocystaceae bacterium
CTCTTATGGGAGGACGTGCGGGGACGGAGGATTCGCCTCGCTGATGCATCTCGCGACCCCCTGGATCGAGGCACGCTCGGGCTTCGATGTCAGCCCGTGTTTCGATGCCGACGGCCTCTGGAGTCCAACCGCAGACTGCGGCGGGTTCGCGGCCGCTCCAGACGACGGACGTGGCGCGTGGAGTTCCGGCTGCGAGCAGCCACGCGAGTCCGCCTCCCAAACCTGTGGAGCCAGCTTCGACGGTCAGGATGATCTGGAGCCTCCGAGCGTCCGGTTCATCGACCCACCGGACGTCGTCGACGCCGGCATCCACCGGATCGACGTTCAGGCGCAGGACGAAGGCTCTGGTCTTCACACGGTCCGCCTCACCCTCGATGGCCTGTCTCTCGACCCCGGTACAGCTTGGGAGAACGAACCCGTCTTCGAGGTCGAGCTGCACGGGGGCGAACACCAACTGAGCGCCATTGCGACCGACCGCGCGGGCAACACCGCCGAGACGACCATCACCGTCTTCGCCTCCGCGGATGTCGATGACGCCGCCGGCCAGGGCGAGGCACAAGAAGGATGCGACTGCCATTCCGGCTCCGGCCGCGAAGCATCCTGGCTCCTGTTGTGGGGGTGGATGTTCAGCCTAGGATGGAGGTCTCGGCGATCGCGATGAACCTGCTACCCTTCGTGGCGTGAGCGAGGAGAGCTGGCGAGCCGAGTGGTCGAACGACCTGGAGCGCGCCTGGAAGGACCGACTCGCACCGACCGATAGCCCCCGGACGTCGATTCGGCCAGCCCCCGAGTATCGGCCGATGCCTCAGCATCGGGCCACCGTTCCCGAGCCCGCCCCCAGCGCGAACCAGACCCGGCCACTATCGGAGGACGAGTCGGACGAGGTCCGCAAGCGCCGGCCCACCGCCACGCGGCGCCGCCGCATCCACGTCAGCGCCCCTGGTATCGAGGGCCAACTGGGCCGCACCGAGTTCGAGCTGGAGACCGAGGTCGGCTCTGGTGGGATGGGTCGCGTCTTTCGAGCGAGGCAGCTGTCTTTGGGGCGCGAGGTCGCGGTCAAGCAGCTCCACGCGGACAAGAACTTGCCGGACTCGACCGAGGCGTTCGAGAGCGAGGCATGCATCACGGCCGTCCTCGAACACCCGAATATCGTCCCGGTCTACGACATGGGCGTCGATCAGGCCGACCAGATTTTCTACAGCATGAAGCTGGTCGACGGGACGCCGTGGGACGATCTGCTGGCCAAGCGCCCACCCGGCACCGTCGACGCTCCCCCCGGCGAAACCCACGATCTACGCTCGCATCTCGAGATCTTGATCGAAGCCGCCAACGCGGTCGCCTACGCCCACAGCCGCGGCATCATTCATCGCGACATCAAGCCGCAGAACGTGATGGTCGGCGAGTACGGTGAGGTGCTGTTGGTCGACTGGGGCCTCGCGTGCGCCCTGCACCCCGACCCGACCCGGGCCTCGCGGATCCTGGATATCAACCAGGTGGTCATCACGTGCGGCACACCGGTCTACATGCCGCCGGAGATCAGCACCGGGCAGCGCGATTGGGTCGGGCCCTGGACCGATGTCTACATGCTCGGCGCGGTGATGTTCGAGGTGCTGTACGGCGTCCCGCCGCATGAAGATGCCACGGCCATCGACGCGCTGCGGATCGCGAGCCGCAACGAGTGGTCGTTCCCGGCCTCCGTCTCGCCCGAGCTCGAGCCCTACCACGACGTGCTTCGCCCCGTGCTCGAGCGCGCGCTCTCGACTCATCCCCACGCGCGTCAGCCCGACGGAAGAGCCTTTGCGAACGAGGTTCGCGCTGCGCTGCGCCACCTCGACTCGGCGGAGCTCGCTGCCGAAGCCGTTGCAGACTTCCGCGCGCTCGAGCATGCGCAGGCGCAACGCCAGCGAGAACGGCAGTCCAAGAAGACCGCCCGCCACACCGATCAGCAGCAAATCTATCGAACGCTTGGTCGCGTCGTGGGGGTCCTCGAGCAGGCGCTGCAATCGTGGCCCGACAACGCCTTTGCCCGCCACTACATCGTCGAAGCCCATCTGCTGCACGCGTTTTGTGCCGTCTCCAACCAGGAGATCTCGGTCGTCAGACAGCAGCTCGACATGCTGGGACACCTGCCCGCGGGCGTCCTTCCGACCCCCGAGCAGTCCACGCGAGCCTCCGCCCTGCAGAAGCGACTCGCCAAGGCGATCGCCACCCGCGAGAAGAAGCGCCGCCTCACTCGGCTGCTTCAGTTTTCCGCGGTCGCGCTCGCGCTGACCGTCGTGGTGGGATCCGTCGTCGCCGCGCTGATGATTCGAGACGCGCGCGACCGTGCACGGCTCGAGCGAAACCACCTCTCCCAGCTTCTGATCGGCACCGCCGCGGACGGACTCGAGGCCGAGCTGGCTGGACTCCTTCAGCCGGTCCGCGGGAGCTTGCAGGGCGCCGCGGATTGGGCCGAGGCAGGGCGACTCGACACCGACGATCCCGAAACGCTCACATCCTTCTTCTTGCCACTGATCGACGGGTACGAGGTGATCAGCTCGGTGCAGCGCGCCGACACGCTCGGCAACGAATACATGCTTCTGCGGATCGAAGACGGCTGGCGCGTCCGCGTCTCCAAGCCCGAAACCCCAACGTTCTTCCAGAAGCTCGACCGCGGAGGAAACGTCACCCAGACCTGGACCGAAACCGTCGACTACGATCCTCGAAAGCGGCCCTGGTTCCAGGGCGCATCGACGCGTCCAAAACAGATCGTCTGGACCGACCCCTACACGTTCTTCACGACCAAGCAGCCCGGCGTCACCGCGGCGCGCACGGCGAGAAGCCCTGCGGGCCGAAGCTTCGTGATCGGCGTCGACATGCTCCTGACCGACCTCTCGGATTTCACGATGCGCATGCCGAACACCGAGCAGGGGCAAGAACACGGCAAGGTCTTCGTCCTCGACGCCCAGCACCGGGTGATCGGCCTCCCTCGCTCGCCCAAGTTCGTCGACGAGTCCTCCAAGCTCGAAGCGGTCCTGTCGCCGCTCGACGAAATCGGTGAACCGGTGTCGGCCGAAGCGCTTCGCATGTGGACCGACGGCGGCATGAAGACACAACCACTGCGCATCGAAGCCTCCGGGCAGACGTGGTGGACCGGGTTTCGCAGCTACGAGCTCGACCCCGCGCATCTGCTGTGGATCGGTGTCGTGCTGCCCGAGGCCGACTTCCCGCAGCTCCAGTCGTCGAGCCGCGGTTTGCGCAACACGGATTTTCCGCGTTGACTGCACGAACCATTGCAGGCGGTCGATCGCGTCCCAGACACCCTGCGTTCGTTCAGCAGTGGCCCGTCTTGCCCGTCCTGACGGCCTCTGCGACCTGTCCGCGCTAAACTCTCCTCCAGCCCGCAGATGCACTCCGCTCCTCCCCATGCGCCCAATGGCGCCGGACCCGCCGCCGACGATGGCGGGCAGGTCGACGTCCTTGCCCAGCTCTCTCGGCTGATGCTGATCCTCCGTCGACGATGGCTGGTCATCGCCGTCACGACCGTGTTGTGCATCGCCGGCTCGATCGGCGTGCTGCGGATTCTCGAACCCCGGTGGCAGGCGAGCGCGTCGATCGTGCTCCACATGTCCGGTCCACAGGTGCTCGACAAGGTCGAGGGCGTTGGCGAGGACGCTCAAGCCCGACTGCTCGGATACAAGGAGTACTACCAAACCCAGCGCCAGATCATGAGCAGCCGAACGGTCGCTTCCGCAGCGCTCGAGTCGCTGGGTCTGGCCGCCGATCCGCAGTTCCTGGGCGTGCACAAGATCGAGGATCCCGCCCAGCGCGAGGCCGAGGCCGCCCTGATCGACCCGGTCGAACGCCTCCGCGAGATGCTCACCATCACCGAGGTGCCCAGCTCTCGCATCGTCCTGATCACCGCCGAGTATCCCGATCCCCTCGTGGCTCGGAACATGGCCAACGCGGTCGCCGAGGCGTACATCGCACACGTCCGAGAAGGCCGCAGCAAGGTCGGCCGGGAAGCCAAAGAAGACATCACCGAAGAGCGCACGAAGGCGCTGGGAAGCGTGCGCGGAGCCGAACACGATCTCGAAGATTTCAAGAAGGACAACAAGATCACTTCGATCGCGCTGTCCGACCGCCAAAACGAGATCACCGAAGCGGTCCTCACGCTGACCCGACAGCACAAGGAAGCCCAAAGCGAGCACGACCGCCTCAAGCGGATGCTGGGCCAAGCCAAGGCGCTGCACGCCAAGGACCAGCTCGCGGCCGCCTACCTCCTTCCCCAGGAGAAGCTCACCGTCTTCGAGGAGATGCGCAAAGAACAGCTCGCGGCCGAGTCTGCCTTTGGCGACATCGACGTCGAGTTCGGCCCCAAACACGAGGAACACCGCAAGGCCAAGAAGAAGCTCGACCTCATCTCGGGAAAAATCGAGCGCGAAGCCAAGTCCCTGCTGTCCTCGCTCGAAGCCCAGGTCGCGGCGGCTGCCGAGCACGAGGCGTATCTCGGAGGGTCGCTCGGAGGCCAACGCAAGCGCGCACTCACCCTCTCTGGGCTCGAGCGCGAGTACCGAGAGCTCGAGCGCGAGGCCTCCGTCGCCTCCGAGGAGTACTTGCTGGTCGCCCGGCGCGACACCGAGATCGGGCTGACGAACCGGGTCGAGAACGAAGGCATCGAGATTCTCGACCGCGCGACCGTTTCGGCCGAAGCCGTGTTCCCGCCCAGGGAGCTCATCGTGCTGCTCGGCGGCGTGCTCGGCATGGGTCTGGGCTGCGTGCTCGCGCTGTCCATCGACTTCCGCGACTCCCGTCTACGCGGGCTCCTCGACCTGGAGCGCTCGCTGTCGCCGTTCGGCGTCCCGGTGCTTGG
>CAYGTG010000583.1:4862-5353 GCA_964352485.1 uncultured Nannocystaceae bacterium
GATCCGGCAATGCCCGGGCCCAACGCAAGCAGCGCGATCTCTACGCGCACAAGTTCCCGCAGTCGCTCATGGCCGAGCGCTGCCGCGGCATTCGAACCTCGCTCGCGTTCGTGCAGGGGGGCGAGCGCGCGTCCACGATCATGATCACCTCGCCGTCCTCGTCCGAGGGCAAGAGCAGCACCGCGATGAACCTCGCGCTGTCGTTCTGCCAGGCGGGAAAGTCGGTGTTGGTCATCGATGCCGACATGAGGCGACCCCGACTGCACCAGGTGTTCGAGACCGATCCCAAGCGGACCGGCCTGTCCGCCCTGCTCGCCGGCAAGGCCGAGATCGCGGACGCGGTCATCCGCCAACCCGACGGCGCGCCCGAGAATCTGTCGATCATGGTGTGCGGCGAGATTCCCGACGACCCGGCCGAGAAGCTCGAGTCGCACGCGCTGCATCAGCTCCTCATCGGCCTCAAAGAGCGCTTCGACGTCGTCATCCTCGAC
>CAYGTG010000583.1:5363-5624 GCA_964352485.1 uncultured Nannocystaceae bacterium
CCCGTCCTCCCCGTGGCCGACCCCCTCATCCTCGCCGGTCAGGTCGACGGGGTGATCGTCGTGAGCCGCTGCGAGCAAACCAGGCGCGGCGAGCTTCAGCGCGCGATGAGCAGCCTGATGCAGAGCGATGCCAACATGCTCGGGGTCGTGCTCAACGAGGTCGATGCCCGGCAGGAGCGCTACGACTACGGTGGCGGCAGCGGGTACTACACGTACAAGCCCCGCGAGACCGGCACCGACGCCTAGCAGCCTGTTGAGAAA
>CAYGTG010000584.1:0-5621 GCA_964352485.1 uncultured Nannocystaceae bacterium
AGCCGTATGAATCGGTGTTGGTGTGGGTAGATCAGCTACATCATCAGCCGTATGTATTGGTGTTGGTGTCGGCAGATCATTGGCCGTATGAATTGGCGTGGGCGTGGGTAAATCAGCTGCAGCATTTTCATGAGGAACGGGCGCCATAGCGGGCAAATCAAATGCGGCAGCATTTCCTACAGCATGAGGAGAAGGTGCCATAGATGGCAAATGAGCAACTCGCGCGATGTCTTTAATCTTCTTTTCATCAGCGTTTCCCCTGCCTCCTTTCGCTCTTTCCAGTGTAATCGTTAAGCTGGCAAGTACTTCGTGGGGCAAGTCAATATTATGCTCTCTAAATAATCTGGACATCGTAGCAAGAAACTCTAATTTTAGTCTTGGCTGATTCCTGAGACAGCTTTGAATTTCTGCTACACGGGCGGTTCTTTGTAAGTCAGTCATTTCAAGTGGGGGTGGGTGGAATAAACGAACGAAATATTTTGAGGGTAATTTATTACATGGCGGGAATTATCACAGTAAAGATAGCACCTTCACCTTTCTTTCCCCCTACCGTAATGGTACCGTTGTGTCCTTGCGCGATTATATCATAACTAAGGGATAAACCCAGTCCTGTATTGCCAAAACCTGTCGGTTTAGTGGTGTAAAAAGGGTCAAATATTTTTGATTTAACCTCTTCATCAATGCCGGCCCCGTTATCCTCTATTTTAATTTCAATCTGATTTTCAACCAAAGCTGTACTTACACAAATCCTGGGGATGTACCGATCACCTTCCTTTGATACGTCTTCTTTTACTGCAGATTCTTTTACTGCATAGAATGCATTTTCCAGTAAGTTGATAATGACCCGGGTGAAGTCCTGTGCATTAAGTTTAACCAAACCAATGGACTCATCAAACTTTTTTTCGAGAACGATTTCTGATGCTCCGACTTCATTGGTTAAGCTTGTGTATGCAAAGTCAATAGCCTGATTCAAGACCCGTGTCAATGAAACGTCAACAAGTAATCCGTCTGATGGCCTGGAGTGCTCCATCATACTTTTGACGATAGAATCTGCCCTTAGTCCATGCTCATTAATCCGCTCTGTATTAAGTATGAGCAAGGACAGCATTTCTTTCATTTCTTCTTGTGCCTCTGCATCCAATTCTCTGTTCTCTTGCTGAAGCATACTTTCCATCTCGCGGATTAGATTTTGGGACACAACTGCAAAATTAACTACGAAGTTGAGCGGGTTCTTGATTTCGTGCGCAATGCCGGCTGTAAGCTGCCCCAACGACGCCATCTTTTCTGCCTGTACCAGTTGGCGTTGCGCAATTTTCAATTGATCCATTGAGTCTTGCAAGGCCTCATACGCTTCTTTTAACTCGGCAGCTTTTTGTAACTCAGCCTCTTTCTGTTCATTCTCAGCTTTCAGCGCCCGTGCCTGTGATTCCGAGGCTTGTGATTTAAGCTCAGCGGCCTGCATTCTTAATTCAGCCTCTCGAATCTGGGCAGCCTCTCGCTCCTTTTGAATCAATTTGGCGCGCTGATATCTATCCACGTAAAATACGATGCCGCCAAGCATAATCGTATATATCAAAAAGGCCCATGGCTTTAACCACCAGGGGGAGTTAATTGTAATTTCAATGCCAGATAATTCTTCCGACCAAACGCCATTTGCATTGGCAGCCTTAACTTTGAACGTATAAGTACCAGGATCCAGACTCGTATACGTAACTCGACGATCACGATTGACGGCTCGCCAATCTGCATCATAACTTTCAAGTTTTACCTGGTATTGATTTTTTAAAGGACTGCTATAATGTAATCCAGTATATCCAATAGAAATTTCATTCTGATCGTGGCTCAGGCTAATTTTTTTTGCTACAGAAACGTGCTCCAGGAGAGAAGTATCTTCGCCCGGCACCAATTCTTCGTCAAACAAACTCATGTCTGTCAGAAGCAATTTCGGAGCATGAGGATTTCCTTTTATATCATCAGGATGAAACACATTGAGACCATTCAAGCCACCAAAATATATATTGCCGGCCTTATCCTGATGGTATACGCGGGCGTTAAAAGCCCTTCCCTGTAGTCCCTGCTCCACATCATAATTATCAAATACTTTGGTCACAGGATCAAATCTTGAAACCCCTGCATTTGTGCTTATCCATAGTTTGTCTTTTTCGTCTGCTACAACACCTCGAATGGCATTGCTGGATATGTTGCTGTTACGATCTGTGTAATGCTGAAACTCGTTCCTTTCAACGTCAAATTGTACCAGGCCGTTTTCAGTTGCCAGCCACAACGTGCCTTGAGCAGTTTCTGCTATACCGTCAATATGTTTACTGGCCAGACTGAAGGGTCGATTTTCATCATACGGGTACCTCGTAAACGTTCTTGTCGAGCGGTTAAATCGGCAAAGTCCGTTACCTGAGGTTCCTATCCATAGTTGATCAGATTGATCTTCATAAATCGATGAGACCCAATCTCCACACATAGAATATTCATCCGATGGATTGTGAGGATATCGATCTACTCTCTCTGATTCAACTTCAAACCGTACAAGGCCTCCTCCCCCGCCCGCTATCCATAACACGCCAGGTTCGGATGGAGCCTCATAAATAATTCGGATACGGTCTGAAAAACGCCCTTCGGACGCTAAAAGAAAGTGTGTAAAGGTGCCACGGTCTTGATCTAAAAGGTTTAATCCATGCCTTGTACCAGTCCACAGACGCCCCCTGTGATCGACAAGAATAGATTGTACAAAATTGTTACTGAGACTTGATGGATCGCCCGCTTTATTTTGAAAATACGCTACATCACCGGATTTAACATGTACCTTGTTCAAGCCTCCAGATTCGGTGCCAACCCATAATATTTCAGGGATAAACGGATCAGCATGAATCGCGTATACCGCGTTATCTGAAAGACTCTGATTAATCGTGGCATCGTGCTTTAAATGCTTAAAATAGCCAGATTCCAGGTCCACGAAATTTACGCCATGCTCTGTCCCAACCCATAATGTGCCGGCGTGGTCTTCCCAAATAGAGCTGATCTTATCATTACTAAGGCTCTCCATCCGTGCAGGATGATGTTTGAAATGTTCAAATAATCCAGTTGATCTGTTATATAAATTCAATCCTCCATTATAGGTACCCACCCACAGGTTTTTCCGAGCGTCTTCTCTGATGATATTTAGATATGAATTAGATAGACTGCCGGCAACACCTTCCTCAAAAAAAAACTTTTCAAAACCATCCTGGTCAGGAAGGTATCTATTGAGCCCATTCGCCGTCGGGACCCACAAGGTGCCTTTATGATCTTCGTATACCTGAGCCACCCTGTCACTTGAAATGCTTTGATCGTCTTCCGGATCATGTCTGTACTTGATAAATGAATCAGTCTCTGCCTGATATCTATTTAGTCCTCCATGATGTGTACTTACCCAAAGTGTCCCCCTGCTGTCAACAAATACATGTCTCACAGTATTATCGCTCAGACTTCCAGGACGTTCAGATTCGTACTCATACCGTCTGGATTGCCCACTTTCTTTATCAAGTCGAAACACGCCTGCATCTGTACCAATCCACAAAAAACCATCCTTGTCTTCCGTAAAATTCCGAACAACATTTATATCAGCAAGATCAGGGTCATCAAAATCGAAAACGTGATCGAAGGTATCAGTTTCAAAGTTATATCGGTTGATTCCACCGCCACTTGTACATACCCACATCGACCCTTCACTGTCTTCATTGATATAAGAAATCCAGTTATAATCTATACTCTTTGGATTCCCTGGCTCATTTCTATAAGTTTTTATTTCGTAACCATCGTACCTGTTTAACCCTTCTTGCGTGCCAAACCACATAAATCCACGCTTATCCTGGAAGACCGCATACACAGTGTTGTGTGTTAAACCATCGTTTGAAGTGATATGCTTAAACTGGAGATTCTTTTGCCTTGCCGGCGCAGCTTGAGGACACAAACCCAAGAGCACAAGGACAAGGATCAACCAAATCATGCAGGTATTCGTAAAATCTTGCATAGAATGATCCAACACAACGTGTATCTTAGCGTCTTATTACAAATAATGAGGGATCGCCTTTATTGTGCGATCTTTATTACCGATCCATTAGAAGGTGATGGACTGAGAAACCGAGACGATTAAACCTCAACTGCTTCTTAATACCCGTAGCTTACCTAAAGCTGGATCGAAAGTCCATATTCATTACAACTTTTCCCCTGAAACTGGCTCGTGTCTGAAACAACCCTTCACAAAGCAGAGCAAATAAATGGCAGTGGCCACGGATTTGGCACGTTACCTGTCTTCCTTGCCGGCATTAGCACCATACTTGGTGCGATCATGTTTTTACGATTTGGTTATGCCGTTGGCAACATAGGACTTCTTGGATCGCTTGGTATCATCGTTATTGGTCATTTAGTAACCATTCCAACCGCACTCGCAATCGCCGAGATTGCGACAAACAGAAAGGTTGAAGGCGGCGGGGAGTACTTTATTATCTCTCGTTCTTTTGGTACCACCATCGGCAGCGTGATCGGCGTCTCTTTATATTTATCCCAGGCCATCTCTGTAGCATTTTATATGATTGCCTTCGCAGAAGCTTTTAGTCCTTTTGCAGATCAAATAGCGGAAAGTGTAGGGTTTTATGACCCCAGAATGATATCTCTGCCGGCTACACTTTTCTTGCTGGCCCTGGTGCTTACCAAAGGTGCAGCGCTTGGTGTGAAGGCGCTTTATGTAGTTGTGGCCACCCTTGTCCTTTCGCTCATCTCTTTCTTCATCGGGTCCACTGATTACGAAGTAACCATGACGCTTACTGAAACGGTAAGCAATCCGGATGGATTTATGGTGGTATTTGCGATCTGTTTCCCAGCTTTCACGGGCATGACTGCCGGCGTCGGTTTATCGGGCGACCTTGCAAATCCACGAAAATCAATCCCGGCCGGCACGCTGATGGCAACCTTTGTTGGCATGTTTGCCTACGTCTTCATTGTGTTCAAACTGGCTGCATCAGCACCCATAGACATGTTGGCTGAAGATCAGCTCATCATGGAAAAAATTGCTATATGGGGGCCCATGATTTTGATCGGTCTGGCAGCAGCCACCATTAGTTCAGCATTAGGTTCGGTCCTGGTTGCCCCACGAACCATTCAGGCACTCGGCGCAGATGACAGTCTCCCATTGCCCGGTATAAATAAATGGTTGGCAAAAGGCATCGGTGATGTAAACGAACCACGCAATGCCACCTTGCTCACGGGTGGACTCGCCATCGCCATTGTGTTGGCCGGCAACGTAGACTTTGTGGCACGTCTGATTTCGATGTTCTTCATGGTTACCTATGGTTCTTTATGTGCTATCAGCTTTCTTGAGCATTTTGCAGCGCGTCCAGATTACAGGCCCAGCTTCCGGTCCAGATGGTATGTAAGTTTATTCGGCGCTGCAATGTGTACCCTCATGATGTTTTTGATGGATCCATTCTTCGCGATCCTTTCTCTTTTAATGATGTCAGGACTCTACATTCTGGTTGCGAGAAAATCGAATGGTAAGAAAACAGGACTGGCGGCCATGTTTGAAGGGGTAATGACCCAGGCAAACCGCTATATGAGCGTGCGGCTCCAGG
>CAYGTG010000585.1:0-5618 GCA_964352485.1 uncultured Nannocystaceae bacterium
TTCTAATGCTTAGCTACATTTATAAGCGCCTCAAGGAAGAAAAGGGCAGGCCCCGGATATTCACGCGATGTGCACAGGGTAAATCGGATCTGTGATCGTGGGCAAACTTGGTCGTCAATGTTCTCTAATTTCATATTAACCAGTGACTAGTAAACCGAATTTGATTTTGTTGGTGACTACAGTTTTTGGTAAACTCCGCACTTCTCCTCACGGTACTAAAGCATTGAATTATCGATCCGAGATAGACGGCTTGCGTGCTGTTGCCGTTTTACCCGTAATACTGTTCCATGCTGGCTTCGAGGTTTTCAGTGGGGGGTATGTTGGAGTTGATATATTTTTTGTCATTAGCGGATTTCTTATCGGCACGATAATTATGACTGAATTGGATCGTGACAAATTCAGCATTCTTACCTTTTATGAAAGACGGGCCCGCAGGATTCTACCGGCCTTGTTTTTCGTAATATTGACTACTTACCTATTTGCATGGGTTTGGTTGCCTTCTGGTTTCATGCGGGAATTCTCGCAAAGCATGGTCAGTGTGGCTGTGTTTTTATCAAACATATTCTTTTGGTCAAATAGCGGTTACTTCGACACTGCTTCAGAGCTTCAGCTGCTACTTCATACTTGGAGCCTGGCAGTGGAAGAGCAGTTTTACGTACTATTCCCGTTATATTTAATGGCATGCTGGAAATTCGGCCGAACCTTCATATTCTACTCGTTACTTTGTGCGCTCATCATCAGTCTGTGTGTCGCTGAATACATTATTAGAGATTATCAAAATACTGCATTCTACTTGTTGCCAACCCGTGTCTGGGAGCTGACTATCGGTGTTCTTGCCGCGCTGTACTGCTTGAATCAAGAGGCGAAAGCCAAAAACAATATTGATGAAACGTTCTCATTTTTGGGATTGGCGGCTATAACGTATTCTATTTTTGCCTTTAACGCCGATACAAGCGTACCTGGTATTACGGCACTTGTACCAACAGTTGGTGCAGTACTGATTATCGTGTTTGCGAAAACTGGCACTCTGGTCCATCGCCTGTTGTCTATCAAGATTGTGGTAGGTGTTGGCCTTATTTCCTATAGTTTGTACCTTTGGCACCAACCAGTCCTGGCACTGGCAAGGCATCGACTGCTTGGGGACATCACTCAAATTGTTCCCTATCTGCTTGTGCTGATTTTCATCGCTGCTATTTTCAGTTGGTATTTCGTTGAAAAGCCGTTCAGATCCAAGAGGTTTGAACGCAAAACGATTTTCCAGCTATCTGCAGTTGGAATGATCGCGCTTATTGCAGTAGGCTTGACAGGCCATTTAATAAAGGGTTTTCCGCAAAGAGAAATTGCGTATTTGTCTTTCCTGGCAGACATTGAGCTTGGTTCGTACGAATATAACAACAGAAAACTAAGAGAAGAGTCATGGGAAATGCTGAGAGACCAGGCCGCAGAACGTAGTCTTTCCATTGCTGATAGCGCAGTAAACGATGCCGAGTGGTTCGACGTTAATGACGAACGTCAAAAAATGCTTGTTGTTGGAAATTCACATTCAAAAGATTTGTACAACATATTCTCATACTCGTCTGCAGCTGATGAATATCAATTTGGCAGGTTCGGGATAGAAATCAGTGACATTACTGATGAGTTTTTCAACCATCCCAATGTATTGGCTAGTGACGTTGTGTTCATCGCATCCAGATATGCAAAAGGCGATTTAGACGCCATTGAGTCTGTAGTAGACAAACTAATCAGTATCGACAAAGAAGTTTTCCTGGCAACTAGGATGTTTGAGTTTCCTAATAGTCCACCTTACAATTTGGCAGATACCATGGTTATAAAGCACGCTGCGAAAAACATAGAAAATGACTCGTTAGTCGAAGCAGTGAACGCCGAATATACACGGGTGTTTGAGGAGGAGTCTTCCAAACAGCGAATGTATGTTCTTGCCAGGGAAAATTTTGATCAAATCAAGAACAAGCATGCTTCGGTAAAAGTGCTGGACAGAATGAAATACATATGTCCTCCCGGGCAGGGTTGCCTAGCTATGGGTAGTGACTACTCCAAGTACTTTTATGACTACGGACACCATACAAAACGCGGAGCAGAAGTGTTCGCTGAGGTAATGGATAATCTAGGGCTGGACAATATCTTACAGTGAATGGTGACCATATATTGACCAAGCACAAGCTGTACTTGCGGGTTAATTCATGAAGCAGATCGTTTCAAGTTTGCCAAGAATCTGAATAGTGGAAGCGGTCTGGCAAAAACGAAAAAGCTGGCGGTAATCATTCTGAAGTGCTTATTTGTCGGCTTCCAGAATATACACGCGATGTAAGAGGAAAACGCGTATGAAACGACGGTCGCGATGGCCGCTCCCACTCCAGCATAACGAGGTATCAGATATAAATTCATAGATATATTGATAACCGTGCCAAGGCATGTCGAGATCAAGATAAAAATTGTACGATTTTCTGCTATCAGCATTTTATTGACTGATGCGCCTGCTGATACAAAGAACAGCGCAAATGCATGTATTTGCAGAATAAGACTAGCGTCCGAATACTCAGCGCCAAAAAGAATATTTATTAGTAGACTTGCACCAAAAAACAAAAAAACAACTGAGAAAATACTATAAACGGCTAGAACATCATTCAACGCTTGTACACGTTGTTTAAATTCCAATTCTCCTCGTTGACTTGAACGTATGATCGCGGGCAACAAGGTTGCACTAATCATTGATGGTACGAAGTAGAAAAGTTCTGATATCCGCACTGCGGCTGAGTAGAGGCCAACCTGCTCCTTTTCAAGCATCGTACCCAGCATGACAATATCAATTTTTAAATAGATAATGGTCGCGATCCCCGAAAACATCAAAGGCCAACTGTCTTTTAAAAGACCTTTCGCCGTTCCTCCATCATATTTCCAAACTGAAAATGATTCCTTTTTAAGGTAAAAATAGACTAGCAGGGCAGATTTAATGATTGATTCAATAACCCATGCCCAAATAAAGATAATAAATTCAACTGAGAAATAAACAAATAGAAGCTTTAAACACAACCCAACGGTTAAACTAATCCGTCTTGCCCAGACGGTATATTTTGAAATGAGTTGAGACTGATTCCAATAGATTATTGGGTCTGTGCAATGGAATATAAGCGATATTGTAAGAATTGAAATTGCAAGGTTGGTTTTCCCGTCTTCTTCACCAAAAAGGTATACGCACAGTAGTAAAACTGCGCTGGTTAGCAGTGAACTCACAAGTTGCATGATGAACGCACTTCCCATCACTTGGCCTTTGCGTTCTGGTTCAATCGCCAGGTATTTAATAACGATACTTTGAAATCCAAGTGTCACTATTGGTACCAAAAGCGCCAGAACTGCCAATGAGAATTGCAGGTAGCCGAATAACTCCAGGCCAAGGTAGCGGGCTACCAATACGCCTCCTATGAGTCGCATGGCAATATCTATAACCTTATCGCCCAGCAACCAGGACATGTTGCTGAGTATTTTGTTCAGAGATTTTGAAGCCATCGAATATATATAATTTACAGTCTCCAATTCCTGATTCGTGGAGAATCTGTGGATGGAGAAGTAAAGATTAAGTTAATTAGGTAATGTCTGATACCAGAGGGCAACCGGAGTTGGAATCTCGTGTTGTCGTCAGGCGGATCCACCGTCCTATTGTATAGGAGATTGCGGCTGAACCCTGAGGCTGCTGATAGTAAGATTAGTCGGATTTTTTCAGAATATGTGCCAGTTCATACGCCCCCTGCAAGTGTTCCTCCGTCTAGAAACAGAAGCAGGCTACTCTTATGCCCCTCCCGCCAGAAACAGCATTGAGCCACACTTTCAGAACAGGACAATGACAGGATCTCAATTCTAAAAGCTTTCATGCCTTGAGTCATGTGTTGCTTTACTTCTGAAGCGTCGATTGTGACATTTGTTGACGCAAACGGATAAAAAATGCACTCGCAGGGCCCTGCTTTTCGACCAAGTATAGATCTGTTCTCTTTTCGACTATTAATAGATCAATTTTCGTGTTTTGAACCATAGAACCAGCGAGTGTCTGTTTGATTCAGCGAGCGTCTTGAGTAAACCCGAGAATACTGTGCACAGGTGCAATTTTTGGCTGAAACTATTGTTATCAATTCGACGTAGTTCCTTTTGCCAGGTCGGTGTACTATTACCGAGCTGGATCGAAAAATCAGGTTTTCAAACCAATATCTGGGATAATCAAACACTTGTGTGGCACCAGGGTAAGAGTAATCTCAATGTCTTTAATTCTAAATACTACTTAGCCGAGAAACGTGCGTAGAGGATTATTATTCGGATCAGCGGGGCAACTAATTTGCGATCTATTCACGACTCTCAGAAATAGGGTAAACACCGGTGCCATGGGACTTCTACACAGTACCGATTCCCGCACAACATAGTACTTCAAACTCTTCGTATACTGCGGCTTGGTGATGCCTGCGGTAGGCAAAACGAAGCTGGATCGCAGGCGTCTGGTTACGGGGCGTTATCATTTCGGTCGTATTACTAATACTCCTGGCACATATTAAACAGCATGTTGTGTTGAAACTCCAGGACTGAAGTCTTGCGTCACTCTGAAATTGAGTGAATGGTTAATTGGCGTAAACGATTTGCATATCGATATCGCAAAATGATCTATCTCAAAGTTCGATCAATCTAAGTAAATTATATTAATGTCTACTACAAATCTAGTTTCAATTGTCGGTGCTGGCCACAGTGGTTCTACACTGCTTGATATGCTACTAGGCGGTCATTCGCAAATTTGCTCTGTGGGCGAGATATCACATTGGGATCAGTATTTGAGTGAAAAGCAATTATGCTCGTGTGGTTCCCCGCCAGATTCATGTGAATTCTGGCAAGAGATAGTGGAAAGCTGGTACAACTACTTGGATACATCGAGTCCCGAAGTCAGTGTCACAGATACACGCAGCCACACTGTAAATGGCGTTGGTAACCGTGTTCGTTACCGATGTAGCCTGCTTTTAACATTGTTGTTCCCGATGTATAAACGCAGTCAACTTATGAATGGCTTGCTACCAGAGTATGTACAAAGGGCCAATAATATTTTGGAGTTGTACAGCAGCATTCGTAGTCTATCCAATAAAACCATAATCTGTGACAGCTCCAAAGCGGTTTATAGATTCAGGCTACTTCACGCGCAAAAACCGGAACAGAGCAAAGCCATATTTTTAACGCGTGATGGACGAGCGGTAGCCTCATCGCACTTTAAAAGGCGGGGGCAGTCGGTTGAAGTCAGTGCGCGTCGCTGGCAATTAGCCAATAAATATACAGGCTATATGCTACGCACGCTTCCCAAAGATGCTTACATTCACGTTCGTTATGAAGAGCTTTGCCGTGAGCCCGAAGCAACGCTGAAGCGAATCTGTGATTTCCTTAACTGTCCCTATGATTCATCAATGCTTGAACTTTCCGGCTCAAAGCAACACAACATCGGTGGCAACCGAATGAGATTCAGCGGCTTGTTTGAGATTAAAGAGGACATAAAGTGGCGTGAAATTCTGAGCAAAGAACAGATCAACACATTCGAGAAAATAGCTGGAAAGACGAATCAAAAATTACTTGGATGCTAC
>CAYGTG010000586.1:0-5614 GCA_964352485.1 uncultured Nannocystaceae bacterium
ACCACGGACACGCCCACCACCGACAGCTCCACCACCGACGGGCCCACCACCGACACGCCCACCACCGACACCCCGGACACCGACACCTCCGACGACAGCAGCACCACCGACGACTCGGCCGGCGATCCTTGCGAGGACGTCACGTGCGACGAAGGTCAGTCGTGCGTGGGCGGGATCTGTGTGGACGACGTGGGCGAGACCGAAGGCGAGACCGACAGTGGCGGCGAAGGCTGCCCGGCCGGTGAAACATGCGAGATGACGGGCGCGGGCGGGATGGCTTGCCTTGGCGCCCCCTCTCACTGCGTGTTGGCCTGTGGCGCGGGCGCTGAGTGCCCCGCGACCATGGAGTGTCAGGCAGGAGCCTGTCAGTACAACGTCTCTGGTGGCCTTCCACAGGAGCAGGACGCGATCTACCCGCTTGCGATGGAGTGTCCCGAGGGCTACTTCATGCAGCCAGTCGCCTTCGCGATGGGATTTGGCGTTTGCGCTCCAGAGTGTGATCGCGCGGACATGTGTCCTGCCGCCGAGACAGGAACTGCAGTCGGCGTTTGTGCGTTCAACCCAACAAGCAGCGGCGACGCTTGCTAAGGACTCGAGTCAAGAAGAGCGGCGGCCATTCCGGCCGCCGTTGTTCTCGGCTCAGCTTTTTCGTTGCCCGTGAACCGGCCTTCTACTGCTCCACGCAGTAGAAGACCGGTTGGCTGCCAAAGATGATGAGGTCGCCCGTCGCGGTCGAACAGACCCGGGTTCCGGTCTCCAAGAATGCGTCGACGGAGGTCTTTTCCCCGACGCTAAAGTCGAGGTCCGCCGAGTCACTCGACCAGCCGTTGCAAGTGTCCGAAAGCGACGGCGTCCAATCCTGGTCCATTCCGGTGACGACCGGCCACCCGGAGAGGAAACAGATTGTCGGGTCGCCCTCGCAGACTGGGTGGATTGAATTCTCCAAATCCGCCACAACACTGTCCCGCACCCCGAGCAATGGGGTGGCGTCTGTGATCCAAATAGGCGTCCCGTCTGGACGTACGTACGCCGTGAAGGGTCGCAACGGCCAGTCAATCTGATCGTCAGCCTCGTTCGGCGTTCCGTCCGTCGCCTGCCGCACTCCAGGCACCGCAAAGAGCGCCCGACTGCCGACGGCGCACTGCGAGTCCGCGAAGCCGACCGGGTTCGGCTGGTGATTTCCGCCACCGAACGTCGAGCTCAGCCGGATCACCTTCTCCTCGATCACCGTCGAGCAATCGGGCGCACACGCGCCAACCTCCAGCACGTTGTCCCCCTCCCCGTCATCGCAGAACTCATCGGGCCCAATGTTGCTGTCGCCGCAGACGTTGAGGTTGCAGTCCGGCAAACAACTCTGATCGAGCCCGTTGTTCTCGAGGCCGTCGTCGCACTCTTCGCCCGCGTCGACGTTTCCATCGCCGCAGAACGGATCCTCGCCTCCTGAGGTCGGGTCCAAGGTGTCGTCCGTGGTCGGACTTCCCGTCGTGGGACTCCCGGTCGTCGGCTCGTTGGTCGTTGGTTCTGTCGTTGGGCCGGTCGTCGGACTCGTGGATGTACTCCCCTGCCCCGTCGGCTCATCCGTCGTCGCCGGGAGGGTTTCTCCAGTCCCATCAGCCTCAGAGCCCTGGTCTGTTGTCCCCGTCGTCGAAGTCTCGGTCTCACCATCCGGCGAGAAACATCCGGTGGAGAAGAGCGACCAGGTAGCGAAGAAGACCGAGTATCCAAGTTTCATGAGCAAGCCCGACTCGCGATGGTAGCGGCGTGGGCCGCCCCAGCCAAGCGAGGCTGCGACAGGGGGACAAGGTCGCCGGGCTCCGCCACGCCGCACGGAGCGCTCCGAAACAACTTCGAACGAGCGCGGCTCGGGAGCCGATTGTCCTACTGCTCCACGCGGTAGCAGTTCGTCATCGAGACCATCGTGCGGGCCCGGTGCCGCGGTCTCGGACGGCGTCGCAGTGTCCGGGATAGCGGACGCTTTTCGGACAGTTCGTGTCTGTCCTCCTGCGGGCTAATGTCTCCGGCATGGTCAGGATGATCGTCATCATGGGTTGGGTGCTCGCCGTCGCGGGCTGCACCGGGAGCGAAGAGGACGGCAACGCGGAGCCAGCGGTCAGCGTCTCGGCGGGAACCAGTACGGGCGGTGCGGCGAGTTCGAGCACGGGCCCGGGACTCACCGTCTGCGAGATCTTCGAGGGCTGCGCGACGGGCTGCGCGGAGATCGACCTGGGGAAGCAAACGACCGCGGTGCGGCGCGACTGCTTGGTCTTGTGTTCGACGCCGGAGTTCGGAATGAGCGATCCGTCGATCATCCAGTGGGGCGAGACCTGTGCGGGGATATTCGTACCCGAAGGTGGCTCGAGCACCGGCGGCGCGGGGTCGAGCACGTCCGGCGGGACGACGGGCGATGCAAGCACGGGGACCACCGTCGGGGGCAGCTCGGGGGGCGCACGCGGCGGTCCGGGCAGCCCGAGTCCGTTGCCCGGGGACCGTGATCCGAGCCCAGACGAACCCACGTGCGAGGCATGGACCGCCGCCTGTCAGTCCTTCGAGGACGCGGCCGCAGGGTGAGCGACGCGCGAGTGAATCGCGCCCGCAGCGGATGCGTGTCACCTCCGAGGAGGTCTGGTGCGGACGCGGACAAGGGTGGCGGGTGTCGTGGCCACCCCAACTCTTGTTGCCAGGCCACTTGGACTGACTTGGACTGGTGGACACGAAAAAGCCCGGTGATTTCCGTCCCCGCCGAGTTGGCACGCCACTGGCAAACTAGTTCGTCGTCCAGGCAACTGGGCAACCCGACTCCAATCCTCCAATCCGTTCTAGCTTCGGCCGCTACCTAATCCTGGGTATCGGTCGAAGCTTTTTGGTTTGCCCTCATGCGAACATGCGAATGCGAGCACCGCCGCATCAGGCCGCGACGCGGAGCCGATACTCGCTGTTGTCCGTCTCGACGACCAGCTCCTCCTCCGAGTGCTCGAACCGACGGACGACGCCGGTTTGCACCACGCCATGCTCGCCGACGATGACGAGGCTGAGCCCAACCTCTGGCTTGCCGAGCACGTACACCGGGCCAGCGGGCATCTCGGGTTGTGTCCTGGCCTTGGGGGAGAGGGCGCGGCGCTTCAGGGTGTAGACCTCGTTCATCAGGATGCTCCGGAGGCAAGCGGTGCACGTGCCGATCCATTGCGCTCCCGCGCGGGAGCGCGCCGATTCCGGTCCGCAACGGTGCTGTGGGCGGCTTCGGTCGTCCCAGGACTGAAGGCTCAGACTCGCGCACAGTCAGCCCGCTGGCGGCCGGTGCCAGGGGGATGACCCCGGCTTCTCCCGTAGCCACCGGCGGCTGCTGTCGCTGCCACTTTGCCCGCCCCGCCGCCGATCGAATCACGAAAAACGCAATGATCTTCAGCCACGCTTTCTGGCACGTCGCTTGTATTCCTTGTGGGTGTCCAGGCAACTGGGCAACCCGACTCCAAATCCTCCGATCCGTTCAAGTCTTCGGCCGGCACCTAATCCTGGGTGTCGGTCGAAGCATTTAAAGCGTCCGAGACCACGGCGGCGTAACCCTTTCCGGCGAGCCGGTACAGCCAGGCCGTGTCCGAACGACAATGGTGGGGTGGCGTCCGTGCTCGGTTCGAGCGGTGGCAAACCGCTCGGGTGCGCACGGCCTATCGTCGCAGCACAAAGGTCGCGCGAGCCAAGGGTCCCGGGTTCGAGGCCATGGTCGACGAGATGCGGCGGGCGCTCGACTCTGCCTCGCCCCAGCAGCGGGCGCATGCGGACGACGACGTCCTGGACTCGATCTTCTTTGCGCCGCTGGGGCCCGCCCTGCTTCGCGCCGCCGCCAGGCGCTGGCCCGAGCGCACCGCCAGCCTCCTCACGCGCGCATCGCCGGCGTCACTGAGATTCCTGGTCGGCCCGGTGGAGGTCGCCACCCCCCGGACCAACCGCGTCCCGCACTGCGCATTCCGGGCGCAGGGCGGCGCGCGGCTGTGCCAAGAGGTCTGCCGCGGACCCTCCGAGGGCTACACCGCCAAACACGGGTTTCCGGTGCAGCTCGAGCCGGATGTCGAAGGTCCCGGATGCACCTGGACCTGGGGAGCATCCACGTGAAGCGCCGCGTCATCGTTGTGGGTGCAGGTGTCGCTGGATTGACGTGTGCACACGAGTTGTCGCGGACCGCCGAGGCAAGGCGGACGTTCTCCGTGCGCGTGTTCGAGATGGGCCACAAGGTCGGCGGCCGGCTCGCCAGCGCCCACAACCCGCAGCGCTGGGGACGAAACGAAGAGCACGGGCTGCACGTGTGGTTTGGCTGGTACGACAACACCTTCCGACTCGTGGACGAGGTCTGGCGCGACTGGAAGCGACCTGAGGACTGTCCATGGAAGACAGTCTGGGACGGACTGCGCCCCCTATGGTTCAGCGAGCACGCCCTTGGAAGCGACGGCGACTTGACCGTGCATCGGGCCCATCATGCGCGGAACAGAGATGTGCCCGGAGTGGCGTCGAAGCGCTCGACCCTGGGACGGCTGTCGAGCTGGATCGATCTCCCTCGCGCGCTGACTCGAACCTGGTCTGCGCTGCTGGCCAAGACCACGCACGACAACCCGAGACCCCAAGGACGGCTCGCGCGAATCCTCTGGCCCGACCCCGATGCACCTTCGGTCGAGCGGCTGCTGCGGCGCGTGTTCCCTGCCACGACACACGCGCGGCCCCACAAGCCCAGGAGGTCCGCCAAGCACATCCACCGCCTCTTGCGCCGCGCCCATGAGCCCGTGCGTGCCGCCAGCCGAGCCACCGCAGGCAAGCACCCGGAGCGCCTCGAGCTCGCACGAGTCCTCGACCTTGCCATCGCGGTCGGACGCATCCTGAGCAGCCCACGGCACGGGATCTACCTCGACGGAGATCTCGACCGCGTCTCGTCGTGGGAACTGCGAGACCTGCTCCGAGAGCACGGCGCGAGCGAGGATGCGCTTCGCAACAGTCGGCTGCTGGAGTGCCTCTACGACATCCCCTTCGCCTTCGAGGGTGGAGACCGCAGCCGGCCCGTCCTCGAAGCGGGCACCGCCCTTCGATTCACGTATCGACTCTTCGCCGACTACAAGCACGCGCTGGCGTTCCTCCTGAAGGCCGGAGCGGGCGAGACCCTCGTCGCACCGCTCCTGGATGTGGTTTCGGCGCGCGGCGTGGAGTTCGAGCCCTTCCACCGCCTGGAGAGGATCGAGCTCGACCCCACCGAACGGTTCGTCGAGCGCCTCGTCTTCACCCGCGGCGCTCGGACACGGGGACGCTACGAGCCGCTGATCACCGAAGGTGGCTTCCGCCGATTCCGGGCCGCGCCGGACTGGTCGCAGCTCGAAGATGGAGACCAGCTGCGGGAGCGCGGCGTCGACTTCTACTCGAGGTTTGCCGACCGCGGAGAGACGCACGAGGTCGTGCTGCAGCGGGGTGTCGACTTTGATGACGCCGTACTCGCGCTGCCGCTTGGGAGCATCGCGCCCGATGGCGACGGTCACAGCCCCGTGAGCGCCTGGCTCGATGCCAAGCCCAAGGCCCGGGCGTGTCTGGACCGCCTGCATCTCGTCCCGACCGTGGCCGCGCAGATCTGTCTCGATGAGTC
>CAYGTG010000587.1:0-5609 GCA_964352485.1 uncultured Nannocystaceae bacterium
CTGGGGTGGGGCGTGGTGGTCGTGGTCTCAACGACGTTCTTGGCAGTGGCCGAAGCATTCGGCTGGCCGCCTCGCACGACCCACCCCCCGCTGCTGACGCGATGGCTCTCGCAGGTCGGGATCATCGGGCTTTCTCTGTGGCTGGTCGGGCGGGTTCGTCACATCGCTCGAGACCGCCAGAAGCTGCTCTCGGACCAGGCCGTCGCGGGGCAAAAGCTTGAGAGCCTGGGCCGACTCGCAGGCGGCATCGCGCACGATTTCAACAACGTGTTGGCCGTGGTGCTGGCGCGCGTCGATGACGTCCTGCAGGGCGCCGACAAGGACCACCCGCAGTATGACGACCTGCGGGCGATTCGCACGGCGGCCAAGCGGGGCGCGTCGCTGGCCAGCGAACTCGTTGCGTTCAGCCGGCGAGGTCCGGCGACGTACGACGTGATGCGGCCGCACGACGTGGTGCGTGGCGCACAGCAGGTTCTGGGCCGTCTGGTCCGCGAGGACGTGCAGATCGTGGTCGAAGCCGACCCTTCGGTCGAGCCGATCGAAGGAGACCGAGACCACCTGCTCCAGGTGTTGCTCAACCTGGCGATCAACGCCCAAGATGCGATGCCCGACGGCGGCTCCCTGAGGATTCAGCTGTGGGCTGACACGGTGACCGAGCCGACCGCAGCGGCGACGGGTGTCATCCCCCCCGGTCGATACGCGGTCATCGCCGTGAGCGACGAGGGCTCGGGGATGAGCCCACAGGTGCAGGCCAGGGTCTTCGAGCCGTTCTTTACAACCAAGGACCGAGGTCGCGGGAGTGGAATCGGGCTTGCGACGGTGCATGCGATCATCACCCAACACGGCGGCCACGTGCGTCTCTCGTCCAAGGTCGGCGTGGGCTCGAGCTTCGAGGTGTTTCTCCCGCTGACGAGTCGTTCGGACGAGTTGCGGGAGACGACCGACGAGCCGACGGGGCACGAGGACCGAGCGCGCCTGCGCGTGCTGCTGGTCGAAGACGACGCCCTGGTTCGCCGGGCCCTCGAAGTCATGCTCTCTCGTGCCGGACACAAGGTCGTGGCGGCGGCGAACGGTGCCGAGGCGCTCGCGCGCTGGGACGAAGCCTCCGAGCCATTCCATCTGGTGCTCACGGACGTCTTGATGCCGGGTATGACCGGCCCCGACCTCGTCCGCCAGCTTCGCCTGGCCGAGCAGAACCTGCGGGTCGTGTACATGTCGGGTCACGTCGAGGACGCGATGCGGGACGTGGACCTCGAGCGGGAGCACGCGATCTTCGTCCGCAAGCCGGCCTCACGCGCGGCGCTGCTCGATGCCCTCGAGCAGGCCGCAGCGCGCGACGACCCTCAGCCCTCGCAGAACCCGACGGTCGCGTAGGCCGCGAGCGGAGAACCGTAGTCGGTGCAGCTTTGGCCGCCCTGGCAGTTGGGCGCGCCGAGGTTGCACAGCTGCACGCAGCAGGCGTCGCCTGGTTCGTCGCCGCACTGGGACGCCTCAAGGCACGCGTGGCCCAGTCCGCACTCGGCGGCGGCCGTGCAGGGCTCGTCGTTGGTGGTGTCGAAGGCCAGGTGGCAGGCGAAGCCGAGACCTGCGGGCAAGCAACCCTGTCCAGTCGGGCAAGCGTCCTGCGCCAGGGGATCGCAGATCTGGCCGCAGGCCCCGACGTTGAGGGTGCCGGGAACGGTGCACAACGTTCCGTCCGGGCACGGTCCCGCATTGCACAGCTGCGTACAGACGCCGTCGTTGGTAAACAGGCTGTCCGCGTCCGATGGCGTGCAGGCCAAGCCGGCACCGCAGGTGTCCACACCGGAGACGAACGAGCCCTCGACGACGCAAGCCTCTCCCAACGTATCGGGTTGCACGTCGACCGGGACGCAGCGAAGCGCGTTCCAGATGAGCCCGCCGTCGTTGGCCCACGGTGCACACTTCTCGCCTTCGGAGCAGTCTTGGTCCGAGAAGTTGCACCCAAAACCGCCGCCGGGCCCTGGCGGCGGCGGGCAGGTGAAGCCGCAGTTTCCGGTTGTCGCGTAGCCCTCGTCCGCGCCCTCGGTCTCCCACACCCACGCCCCGGTGCTCGACGAAGATGTCTCTGCGTTGGTCGTGCCTGGGTCCGAACTCGCGGTGCTGCCGCTGCTCGACTCCGCAGCCGCGGGTCCGGAGGTCCCAGAGGTCCCAGAGGTCTCAGAGGTCCCAGAGGTCCCAGAACTTCCTCCCTCCACGACGGATGCGACGCAGCCGCCCATCATCACCAGACCGATCAAGGTGACGCGCTTCATCGACGTCGTCTCCGGGTCGCCGCGAGTGCGATGCCGAACAGGGTTGCGAGCCAGCCCGAACCGTCGCCGCCGGTGCGGCATCCACCGTCGTCGTCGAGCGCTCCGGGAGCCCCGCCGCTCGAGGAGCCTCCCGAGGACACGCCGTTGGTGGCGCTGGAAGTCCCTGGGCTGCCCGAGTCTGCCCCGCCGGACGAGGGGTCGCTATCGCCTCCGGTGGTGGATGTCCCCACCGTGCCGTCCGTCTCGCCGTCACACACCACTTGGGCTTCCACCGACTGGTTGTAGGCATTGAGCGCGGTGTTGATCGCTGTGAGGTTGTTGATCTCATCGGCGGGTGGACCTCCGGGTTGGTACTGCTGAATGACCGCTGCATTCGGCATGTCGGCGTCCCAACTCGGCCAGTTGCCCGACAGTAGGCGAACATTGGCGCCATCGGGGAGGATCACGGAGTCGTTGCAGCAGACGTCCGTGTTGCGCTGAGCACCAAGCACGTTGGGGATGGGGCCCAGGCCTTCGACCTCGGCGAACATCGGGTCTGCGGTCATCTCCGACGGGGAGATGCGGCTGTACAGACGAGTGAGGTAGGGCCACGTCTCGAGAAGATCCGTGGCGTGGTTCATCGGGTCGCTGATGTACTCACGATAGCGCCCGATGAACGTGGCCTCGTCCCAGCCACTGAGGTCTACAAGACGCTCGTAGCAGCTCAGGCATGCGTACAAGGTGTTGGGATCGATGCCGGCGGGCGCGGGGAAGAACTCACGCAACAGCACCGGCACCAGCTCATGGGTGTACTCGCAGGTGTCCGTGCAGACCACCAGCCCCTGCTCCTTGAGAATCTCGACGACGCTCAGCGGGTCCGCGCCGATGAAATCGTCGGGGTCGAACGCGCTGGCATCGACCGGGGTCGGGTCGACCACGCTGCTGTTGCCCGCGTACTCGGTGACGAACGCACGACCGCCTGCCTCGTCCAAGGCCGCCGAGACGACCTCGGGATAGTTGGGAGACTGCTGCAGCCAGTTGAGCTGCAGGTTGTTGAGCCGTACGTGGCGGTAGTTCGTCGGTAGGACCCGGGACTCGCCAAGGAAGATCGCGCGGATGTCCATGTCCTCTTTGGCTGCGACCGCGGTCAGGCGCAGCGGGATGCACGGCTCGTCGCCTTCGTAGCGGATGACGATCGGGTGGAGGTCTTCGATACCGGCGAGGTGCCGCAAGCGGAACGCAACGAACACGGATCCCTCGTTGATGTAGGCGTCGAACAGATCCGGGGCGAGTGGGTTGGGGGCGTAGCCGTTGGCTTCGAGCCACTGCATCATCGTGGTCGATGTCCCGCCCTGCAGGATGGCGTACTCGAACGAACCGGCCGTGGAGAGCTCGATCACGTCAACCCCGGGCTCGACCGACACACCCCCTCCATCAGGGTCGGTGATGAACCCCGTGGAGAGCCCTGTCTGCGTGCCGGAATCGCATTCGTTGGTCCCGTTGACGATCCCGTAGCTGGGGACCGTCGCGGCGCGAAGGGAATTGATGAAGGCGAGCGAGCCGACGTCGATCTCCGGCACGACCGGGACCGGCACAATCCACGAGAACTGGTCGGCGTCGCCGCCGTCGTAGTTGATCTGTACGTGGGCCTCGACGAAGCCGCCGCCCTGGGCAAACACGATCGTCTCGCCAGTCTGATCGACCGGCATCCCCTGCGGCCCTCCGCCGTCGCAGAACGTTCCGCCGCATGCTGCAGCCGTGCTGGGCGCAGCCAGATGGGCGAGGAGCGCGAGTACCGGCGCGGCGCAGAACGCGGACAATGCAAGGCGGGGCATGCGACAAGCAGACATTAATCACTTGTATGTTGTCAATGTTGTTTTTCAGGCGGCTTGCGGGTGGGGACGCTCCCGCAATCCGCGTGAAACCCGCAGCCCACCTCTCGCGGTAGGCTTCGCGCGCTTACGGAGCGTACCGAAATGGCATTCAAACTCGAGCCCGGCATTGTCACTGGAACCGCACTCACCGACCTCTACGACTACTGTCAGGAGCAGACCTGTGCGCTCCCGGCGGTCAACGTCATCGGGTCGCACAGCGCCAACGCGGCCCTCGCCGCAGCGCGCGAGGCGAACGCGCCGGTCATCGTTCAGCTCTCCAACGGCGGGGCCCAGTTTTTCGGCGGCAAGTTCTTGGACAAAGAGGTCGGCGGGGTCGCCGGAGCCGTCGCCGCAGCCCACTACGTCCGCTCGATCGCCGAGGCCTACGGCGTGGCTGTTGTGCTGCACACCGACCACGCGGCCAAGAAGTTGATCCCTTGGGTCGAAGGGATGGTCGAGGCCGGCGAGGCGCACTTCGAGCAGACGGGCAAACCTCTGTACAGCTCGCACATGCTCGACCTCAGCGAGGAGCCGCTGGAGGAGAACCTGCAGATCAGTGCAGACATGCTCACGCGGCTGCACAAGATCGACATGGGTCTGGAGATCGAGTTGGGCGTCACGGGCGGCGAGGAGGACGGCGTGGACAACTCGGACCTCGCCGACTCCAAGCTCTACACCCAGCCCTCCGAGGTGCTCGCCGCTTACGAGAAACTTCAATCGGTCGGTTCGTTCTCCGTGGCCGCGTCCTTCGGCAACACGCACGGCGTTTACAAGCCGGGCAACGTGCAGCTTCGTCCGGGGATTCTCAAGGACTCGCAAGAGGCCGTCGCGGCCACGCACGGCGGCGGTCCCAAGCCGCTGCACTTCGTGTTCCATGGCGGCTCGGGATCCTCGCCCGAGGAAATCGCAGAGGCGGTTTCGTACGGCGTCGTGAAGATGAACATCGACACCGACACGCAGTGGGCGTTCTGCCACCCGGTGAAGACGTACATGGACGAAAACGACGCGTACCTCAAGACGCAGCTGGGCAACCCCGAGGGCCCGGACAAGCCCAACAAGAAGTACATCGACCCACGCGGTTGGGTGCACCTGGGTGAGAAGGGCATGCGGGACCGACTGGTCCAGGCGTTCCGGGATCTGGGTGCGTTCGGCAAGTTCGGCGGTTGAGCCGATGATTCGCGTGAAGGGCTGGGGACGCGTTGCAACCATCGCGCTGCTCCTGAGCGCTTGTGCGAGCGAGGGGGCGGGCCCCAGTGGCTCGACCGGGATGGGGCCACAGACCGCGTCCGGGTCGTCCTCGGGCGAGCCGGCAGGGCCTGGGCGTCCCGGCACCACCGGCACGAGTTCCACGGGTGTTGACGACCCCGGCAGCGGCGGCGGCACCGAGTCTTCCGGCACGGGGGGATCCTCGGAGAGCACCGCCGCCCCCAGTGAATCCTCGACCGGAGGCGAGCGCGGCCTGGGGGGGATCAGGGGGGAGTGC
>CAYGTG010000588.1:0-5603 GCA_964352485.1 uncultured Nannocystaceae bacterium
CTTGTGGAGAGCCTTCGCGATGTCGTCGTCGCCGAAATCCGACGGGTCCATCGCCTCGAGCAACGCTGCCGACTCATCTATCTTGCCGTCCCGCGCGTAGGCGAGGGCAAGCGCGGCGTCCGTACGCGGCGCGGCACCCAGATCTTTTCGCGCCGACTCCAGCAGCTCGACCGCACGCGACGTCTTGCCCGGCTCCTCGACGTAGGCGACCCCGAGGTTGAACGCATCGAGCGGCCGAAGCTCCTTGCGCTCTTCCATGCCCACCAGAAGCAGACGCGCACCCTTCGGATCACCGGAGAGCACCAGCGCGTGTGCCTGCGAACCGACGAGGTCAGGCTGCTGCGCGTTGCCGCTTTGACGGGCGGCCTCGGCAAACGCTGCCGCGGCAGCACGCACGTCTCCCTTGATCATGTTGAGGCGACCCTTTTGCGCGGACACCCAAGCGTGCGGAGCAAAGCGCGAAACCATCCAGCGCTCGTCGAGGCCCGACATCAGCTTGGCGGCCTCTCCTCGCGATGACGCAGCAAGCGTCTTTCCCAAGGCCTCGAGCCGGCTGTCCACCAGCGGGAACAAGCCGAAGAACACGAGCGCCGCGATCGCCACCGCCCCGATCCGAACCGGCAGGATCGGAAACGTCAGGCCAAGGAGGACGATCGCGCTCGCGACTGCCCAACGAAGCAGCCGACCTTGGAGCGGCCGCGAACCCCGAGACCAGACCTCGCGGGGTAACTCAACCAGTGATGCATCGTTCCCGCGCGCCAACGCATTCATAGGGCGAGGTGGATACCGCGGTTGCGCGTTTTCCCGCAAACTCGCCAGCGTTTTCGAGCCTGAAATGCGCAGCGCCCGCCAAAGGCGACCCTGGGCAGAGCCCACTGGACGGGTCGGCGCGGGAGAACGCGGGTTTCTGCGTCGGCGTGACTTGTGCGCGTAAGCCCCAAAAAAACTTGAAACCCCGGCGGGAGCGGCGATAGCGGGAGCTTTCGGCCTCTGCAGCGAGCCGAAAAGCGAGAGCGGTGCGGGTGCACAGACCGATGCGACGCCCTACGCGGCCAACCTCCGCCTGTTTTACGGTCAGCGCTGCAGTTTCGCGCACTATGCTGGGCGTGGTGTCCAAGCCCGCAATCGACCTCGCGCAGCTCGTGGGCCGCCGAGAGCAGTTCGCCTACGAGCAGCATTTGGCGCGTTCCACCTATGCCTACGGCGTGGATCTCCGCCGCTCGGCGTGGCTCGACAGCAGTCGGCTGGGCGATCCGCTCATGCGCACGGTCGACCGCCGATGGAACGAGCTGACGACCAACCTCACCGCCGATGCTTTGCAGCCCGAAGGCAGCGCCCTGTCATCCGGGGTCATGGACCAGCTTCTCGGTCTGGTTCGACTCCTGCACGCGCCGTGGCCTTCCGTCCGCTTGCTCCAGCCCGGTGTGGCGGAGCGCTGGCCCGTCGTCACGCCGCTGGGCACGACCAAAGGTGGGTCCCACTGGCTCGTCGTCGACAAGGACCGACTCGAAGCGCTGAGCGAGTCCGAGCGAGCGTTCCTGCTCGGCTCGGCGATCTCGCACCTTCAGTGCGATCACGGGCCCCTGTTCAGCGCCCACCTCATGGCCCATCAGTCCGGACGCGGTGAAGGCTTTGTCCGAGCGCTGCTCCGCCCCTGGTCTCGCGTCTGCGTGTTCTCTGCGGACAGGGCGGGACTGCTGGCGGTGGACGAACTCGACCTCGCACGGGCCGCGCTGCGGGCTCACGCCGACCCCGGCGTCCCGTGGCTCCCTCCAATGCCCGACGTTGCCGAGCGACTGCGCGCTCTCGAAGAGTTCTCCAAGTCTCGGGTGCTTGCCCGACTCCGCCTCAGCGGACCGCGTGCCCGATGGAGCCTCGCCCCGCGGCTTGCACAGCCGCTGGAGACGCCCAGGACCGCGAACGACTCCGGCGCCCCAACCCAAGGCGAGGACCAGCCTGAGAACAAGGTCGAGCCGGCCGTCGCCGAAGCTCCTGCGCAACCCCCAGAGCCGTCAAAAACCTCAGAGCCTCCCGCCGAGCCCAAGCCGACCGACACGGATCCGGTCGCGGAAGCCGAGGCCGACGGAGAGCGACTCGCCGAAGCGCAAGCCGCTGCGGACGAGGCTCGCGAGGCCATGGAAGACGAACTCGCCCGGGCCAAAGTCCACGACCGGCTGCTCGCTGAGGCCTGGCCCCTCGCCCGCTGCGACCAACGACTGACCCGAAGGCTGGGACTGCTGTGAATACCGCCGAAGCGCTCACCGAACACGCCACCCGACTGCAGGCGATCGCCACCGAGCTTGGCCTGTCCGATCTGGGCGAGACCATCCTCGACGACACCGAGCGTCGCCTCTCCGACTCCCGCATTCGTGCCGTCGTGCTCGGAGAGATCAAGCAGGGCAAGAGCACGCTGATCAACGCGCTGTTGGGCAAGGACGTGCTCCCAACCGGAGTCACGCCCACGACCGGCGCCACGGTCGTCGTCCGCGGCGGCGAAAACCCCGGACCGTACCTACGCCGCGAGGACGACAGCCGCGAAAGCCTCGAGCCCGAGCGGTTCAACCGGCTCGCCAAGGGCCCGCTCACCAAAGACTCCGAGGTCGATCCAGCCGACGCCGGCCTGCTCGAGTACGAGATCGAGTACGGCATTCTTCCGCCGGCGCTCGAGCTGGTCGACACCCCGGGCATCAACGACATCGCCAACTTCCGCGCGTCCGTCAGCCGAGGAGAGCTTCCCAGCGCAGATATCCTGATCTTGGCGCTCGACGCTACGCAGCTGCTCAACCGCACCGAGATGGCGTTCCTTCGCGATGCCGTCGCGGCCGTCGGAGGCTTGGCGGATTCGGGCGCCACGCTTCTGTTGGCGATCAATCGTATCGACCTCATCGCCGAGCGCGAGCGCCCTCGCCTGGTCGAGTACATCGATGACGAACTCTCCGCGCTCAGCGGCGACGGGAAGAAGTCGTACGAGCTGTTCCTCACCGACGCACGAACCGGATGCCGCGACCCAGAGGCCGACACACCAGGGGTTCAGGGGATCAACGACCTTCGCGCCCGGCTCCACGAGCTTGCGTCCCACCGCGCTCAGGTGCTTCCGCTGCGAGCGCGCGCGGGTCTGGTGCGACACGCCTCGCTGCTCGGCCACAACGCCTCGGTGGCCGCGCGGGCGCTCACCCTCGAAGCCAAAGCACTTCGCCGCGAGGTGGAGCGGTTCGAGGACGACCTCAAGAAGTACGGCAGCGACGTGACCGGCGTGCGCAACACCCTGGCGGCGTTGCGCGAAGAAATCCTCGATGCCAGCGCGGTGCGGCAGGCCGAGTTCCTCAAAGAGTTGGAAGGCTCCACAAAAGAGGCCCTTCGCACGATGTCGCTGCGGCACCTCACCGGCCCGTTCGCCGGAGCCCTTCACGACGCCTATCTTCAATTTGCAAGTCGGGAGGCCGACGCTCTGCGGAGCGCGCTCGACGAGATGACCCGCAAGGCCATCCTCGCCCAGTCCGAGCAAGCCCGCCGGCGCCTGTATCACGCCACGCTTCGACTCGGATTTCGGGGCCCAACCATCTACGTCGACCCGCCCAGCGCGGTTCTCGAAGCCAGCCTCGTCGCAGTCGGTGTTGCCGGCACGGCGATCATGTACCTGGGCAGTGCGATGACGGGTTTGGTGATGGCAATCGCCGGGCCGCTCACCACCCTCGTGCTGCGGGAGAAGGGGCTTCGCGACGCTCGGGCCCGCGCCCTGGAGGAGTTGCCCAAAGCGCTGCAGACTGCCGATGATGCCTTCCGAGGACAGGTTCGCAGTACGGTGGACAAGCACATCGCCGCACTCGACGAGCACCTGCAGCTCGCCAACGTCGCCCTTGGGGCGCAGCTGCGCGGTGTTCTCCACACGGCGCAGGCGCGACTGGACGCTATCGAGAAAGGTGCACCCGAGCCCAAAGACGAGGGAGACGACCCTACGGCCCCGGAGCGGGCGAAGGCCTTGTCACATCTGCACGATCTCGAGCGCGAGATCGGGAGCATTCGCGGACAGCTCGACGAGATCCGCTAGCAGTCCGTGGTGAAACCCGGCGCGGCGGATCGCACCCACGGGGGTGCCCCTCGGCCTGCTAGACTCGACAAATGGGTGACGGCGAGACCTCTCTGCTTTACCGGGCTCGAGAGGTCCTCGCATCGCTGCGAGAGCCGAGACCCGACGACGCCTCCCCTTCGATGTCCGAGGCCGTGGCGCGCCAGGTCGCCGAGTCACTTGCCCGCTGGCAAGGCAGCGCGTCGGTGCGCCGGTTCCTCGGCGTCCCGACCGGCCACGACGTCATTGGTGCCGCGGACGCGCCCGTGTGGCTCGAGGCCCGAGTCGGCCCCGTCGTGCAACGGGGAGCGGCGCAGGTTCGTTTCGTGCTCGCGGGACAGCCCATCGGAAGCTGCCCGCTGAGCGAAGCCGGGGCCTGCGGCGTGGACGTCCGGGTGCGGGAGCCAGGGTTTCACACCGTGCTCCTCGAACCGCTGGGCCCCGGGGGGTCTAGCCTTGGGCCCCCTGGCGTTGCGGGCGAAATCAGGCTGCAGGTGGTCTCGACCGCGCCGGTGGTCGGGGTCGACGCCGCACTGGTCCTGGGGTTGGACGCCGACACCGTAGGTGCCGTTGGGAGGCTCGTGGACGAAGGGGTGCAGGTGTTCTATTTCGACCTCGATCCCATCGACCGCGCCACCGAGATTCGCGCAGCCATCCTCGGCCTCCAGCTCCCCGAAGGTGCCGTCCTGACCCATCCGGCAGCCGATGAGGACATCGAGCCGGGCAAGACCGATTTCAGCCTCGTCTTCGGCCTGACCACGGTTCGGCGGCTCCGCGCCAACGGCGTGCCCGTCGTCGCCGGCCTCCGAGCGCAGCCTGTCTCCGCCGAGATTCCCACGCTCCGCCCCTCGGACGTCACCGCCGAGGCTGTTGCTCAGATGCGAAAGGACGCCCTGGCGTTCGAGCGCCGCCGAACAAACACCGACCCGCTCACGTGGCGACTCGACGAGGCCACGAGTACCCGCCTCGTCCACGGCAACACCGCCGCCGTCGAGTTCGACAACCGACTCGCCCGAGAGCGACTGTTCGCGCTCGTCGACGAGGCGATGCATTCCATCCACCTGCAGACGTACATCTTCAACGAAGGCCACGTCGCGAACGACCTCGTGGTCCGGCTCGTCCGCCGAGCCCGCGCGGGCGTCAGCGTGCGTGTGATCGTGGACGCGTTGTACTCGGGCGAACAGGTTCTCGGCCGCAAGAACCCTCTCCTCGAAGCCCTGTCCCTCGAGGACAACATCGAGATTGTCGTAGGGTCACCGATCGCCTTCGGGCGGGCGCTCGACAGCATCGCACTCAAGCAGCGAGACCACCGAAAGCTCCTGATCGTCGATCGCAAGGTCGGCTTCGTGACCGGCCGAAACATCTCCGACCCATACTACCGCGGCTTCGACGAGACCCCCATTCACCACCACACGGCTCATGAACGCATCCCGTGGCTGGATGCGCATGTCGAAGTCACCGGACCCGTGGTCGATGCTCTGGAGGCCACGTTTTCCGCCGCCTGGATCGGGTATGGCGGTGCCCAGCCCTCCACCCC
>CAYGTG010000589.1:0-5594 GCA_964352485.1 uncultured Nannocystaceae bacterium
TCGCATCGCCAGCCCGCCACCGCGCGGGCCCGAAGACACGCCTCCGGGGATCATGTCCTCGTACATCTTCAACCTCAAGCCCGGCGACGAGGTCACGATCTCAGGTCCCTTCGGCGAGTTCTTCGCCAAGGACACCGACAAGGAGATGATCTTCATCGGCGGCGGCGCGGGTATGGCTCCAATGCGCTCGCACATCTTCGACCAGTTTCGCCGGATCCAGACCAAGCGCAAGGTCAGCTTCTGGTACGGCGCCCGGTCGCTCCGCGAGGCCTTCTACACCGAAGAGTTCGACGCGATCGAGAAGGAGAGCGACAACTTTGAGTGGCACCTCGCCCTCTCCGACGCGCTGCCGGAGGACAATTGGGAGGGCCCAGAGGGCTTCATCCACAATGTCCTATACAACAACTATCTCAAGGACCACGAGGCACCCGAGGACGCGGAGTACTACATGTGCGGCCCTCCGATGATGAACCAGGCCTGCATCAACATGCTCATCGACCTCGGCGTCGAGCCCGAGAACATCGCCCTCGACGACTTCGGTGGCTGAGACACCGACCAAGCCTCCCCAAGAACCGGGCCGCCCCCTCAAACGGCGGCCCGTTTTCTTGGTGGGCGCCCTGCTCATCTTCATTGGGCTGACGGTCTGGCGGCTGTACTTCGCCCCCACCCCGCCCCGCATCGTCATGGTGCGCGGCGAGGTCATGGGCACGACCTATACGGTCAAGGTCGTGGCGCAGACCCGGGAGCAGCAGTCCGATGCCTCCGAGGCCGCGCTGGCCCTGAGCGTGCAGCAGGCTCTGGATGCGGTGAACGGCTCGATGTCCACCTACCAGCCGGACAGCGAGCTCTCCCGCTTCAACGACGGTCCCGCCTCACAAGACGTCGAGGTCTCCGGCGCCATGGCCGAGGTCCTCACCCTGGCCTTCGACATCCACGAGCGCAGCGGCGGGGCCTTTGACGTCACCGTCGGCCCGCTCGTGGAGCGGTGGGGCTTCGGGGCCAAGGGCGAGCTGACCGAGGTCCCGACTCAGGCCGAGCTGGACGCGCTTCGAAGTCGACTCGGGCATGGCCACCTCGTCTTTGACGCGAAGGCCTCCACGCTCCGCAAGGACGCGCAGGCGCTGCACGTGGACCTGAGCGCGATCGCCAAGGGGTACGGGGTCGACCAAGCCGCGGCCGCGCTCCAAGAGGCAGGCTGGACCGATTTCCTCGTCGAGGTCGGGGGGGAGGTCCGGGTGTCCGGCAAGACCGAGGCGGGCCGGCCCTGGCGGTTGGCGGTCGAAAAGCCCAGCGCCGAGGCGCGCAGCATCTTCGAGGTCATCGAGCTGCAGGACCAGGCGATGGCCACCTCGGGCGACTACCGCAACTTCACCGTCGTCGACGGTACGCGCTACTCCCACACGATCGATCCAACGACAGGCCGTCCGGTGACCCATGCGCTGGCCTCGGTCAGCGTCGTGGCCGACACGTGCGCGGAGGCGGACGCGCTGGCGACCGCCCTCAACGTGTTGGGTCCGCAGCGCGGTCTCGAGCTCGCGGAGCGCGAGGGGCTGCCGGCCTTGTTCCTGATCGGCGCGCCCGAGCACCTCGAGGCCCGAGCCACGGACGCGTGGCAACAGCTTCGGGTGAAGTGACCCCGCATCGTCACCATGGCTCTGGTACGGTAGCCACCATGCGAGGCACGCGATGGCTCGCGCTCGCGCTGCTCGCAGTGCTGGCGCCTGGGTGCACCGACGACAGCTCCGCCGGGGAGACGGACGGGCCTGCCTGTGCAGGCCATGGGGAGGACCCGGAGCCGTGCTGCTGTTTTCCCGAGCCCGGGGTTGTGGCGTGCGATCAGATCCAGCTGTGCCCGAGCATCGAGGCCGACTGCGGCGCAGGCACGCTCGGCATGGGGATATGCACGCTCGACCAGGCCTCGGACGCCGCGGTGATGTGCGCCCTGACGGCCCTGGGCGACGCCAGCGCCACCGGCAGCCTCACGTGGTCGGTGCAGCAGTCCGGCGGCCTCTTGCAGTCGAGCGGGACGCTTCACATCGGCGGTTCTCGCGCGGCGCTCGAGGCGACGATCGAGGACGACCAGGAGACGACGCTGCAGGCGTACGCGGGCACGATCCCGGCGGACTTCGATGCACAGGCGTGTGCGAGCCTGGACACCGCGGGGGCGCGCTTCGAGTGCATGTTGAACGCCACTGCCCTGCAAGAAAGCCTGACGTGCCACGACGTGGTCTCCGGCGCGAGCTCCGGTTGAGTGCATCGGCGGCACGCGGGGCCGCTGTGGCTGGCCGGAGAGCTGCAGGCGCCCTATGATGTCGTTGATGCTGGTCGCAGCCTCTTTTGCCGTCACCGCGGGCCTCACCATGGGGCTCGTCGCGTTGCTGATGGCCGGCATGGCGATCGGGGTCATCGTGTCCAACCGCAGTCTCGCAGGATCCTGCGGCGGCGCGGACGCAGACTGCCTGTGCGAGAAGAAGGAGCGCGGCGAGTGCCCCCACGACAACCCGCATGACCAGGCGGTGCTCCCTCCGAACGAGCGGCTGGTGAGCCCCAACCTCAACCGGGCGCGATGAGTCACGCCGGCCCGGCGATGACCGACCCGCGCACCTTCGCCGCGGCCGCCCACGGGGACCAGACCTACGGCTCGCAGCCCTACGTCGCGCACCTCGATGCGGTCGCCGCCCTGGTGCCCGATGAGCCCACGCTGCGCGCGGTCGCGTACCTGCACGACGTGCTCGAAGACACCGACGTCCAGCGAAGCACCCTCGAGCAGCGCTTCGGCCTCGCGGTTGCCGAGGCGGTGGCGCTGCTCACCGATCCCCAGGCACCCAGTCGCCGCGCGCGGAAGGCTCAGCTGCATGCCCGGCTCTCACAGCTGGGTGTCGATGAGCCCGCCGCCGTCCTCGCGCTGCACGTCAAGGTGGCCGATCGTCTCGCCAACGTCCGCTGCTGCGCGCAGACCGACGACCCGCGCCTGGCGATGTACCGCCGGGAGCACCAGGAGTTTCGGCCCGCGGCGTACCGGGCCGGCCTGTGCGATGCCCTGTGGAACGAGCTCGATGCACTGCTGCAGCCGCCGCGATAGCGCTGCTGGTGTTGACGTGCTCCCCCGTATCCCCGATCGTCCCTGTGTGATGCGCCGCCTGAGCCTGTGCCTTGCCCTTGCCTGCGCGTCGTCGTGTCAGGGCAAGGGCGTCAGCGGTGGTGAGCCGCAGTCCGGCGCACACCAGGTTGGCGTCGAGTTCAGCAGCAAGACCAGCGAGGACGAGGACTTCAGCCTCGCGGACTACCGCGGCAAGGTCGTGCTCGTGAACATCTGGGCCACGTGGTGCAAGCCGTGCGTGATGGAGCTGCCCGAGCTCCAGAAGCTTCACCACGCCCACGGAGACGACTTCGTGGTGGTGGGGATCAACGTCGACAAGCCGCGACTGCACAAGAAGATGCACTCGATGATCGCCCAGCATGGCATCGACTACCCGGTCGTGCTCGACCCCGACGGCCAGTCCCAAGGCACCTTCGGCGTCAACGGCTACCCCACCTCCGTCCTCCTGGACCGCAACGGCGTCGTCCGCTGGCGCCGCGAGGGCATCATCCAGTCCAGCGACTCCGAGGCCGACACCGCGATCAAAGCCGCGCTCGCGGCGGGATGATGGGGGCCGAACCGCAACACGACGGACCCGCGATGGACATTCTCAACCCGGACCCCAAGGTCCTACTCGAGCTGGTGCGCGCCAAGATGCCCTTCGGCAAGTACGAGGGCCGCCCGCTGTCGAATATCCCCGAGGAGTACTTCATCTGGTTTCGCGAGCGCGGCTACCCGGCGGGCAAGCTGGGCGAGCAGATGGCCATGATGCTGGAGATCAAGACCCACGGGCTCGAGACGCTGCTGTGGGAGCTGGAGCGGCGGCTGGACCCGATGGGCGCGGAGTTTAAGTAGGCCGGCTTCGGGGTTCGTGCCCGACATGGCTTGCCTCCAGCGCGTCGCGAGGTGCACCCTCGCCCCTGGATGCGCGACCGAACCGGAACGCCCGCGGTGAGCTTCGAGTTGCCCGATGCGGGCGGTCGGATGTGCGCGTTGGACCAGTGGCGCGGGCGGTGGCTGCTGCTGGTGTTTCATCGCCACCTGGGGTGACTTCCGTGCCGTGAGCACCTGTCGCAGTTGCGACAACACGAGTCCGAGCTGCAGCGGCGCGAGGTCGCGGTGGCCGTGGTGACCTTCGAGGTGGACGCGCTTGCGCGGGGCTACGCCCAAGACACGGCCCTGCCGTGGCCCCTGGTCATCGACCGCGAACGCACCCTGTACCGGGCGTATGGTATGGACCGCGCCGGGTTCTGGCAGGTCTGGGGACCCCGTTCTCTGTGGCCGTATGTCGTGGCAGCGAGTCGGCTGCGCCTGCCGAAGCTGCCCAGCGATGACGTGAACCAGCGCGGAGGCGACGTGCTCATCGACCCCAGCGGCGTGGTTCGCCTGCACCACGTGGGCGAGACCTCGGTCGACCGGCCGAGTGTCGAGCGGATTCTGGCGGCGCGCCAACAGTAGGCTCGCCACCCCAGACACGAAAAAGCGTACGGCCTCGTTCGAGACCGTACGCCTTGAGGGGGGCTGGCCGAACGCCTACGCGCTGGGCTCGGGTTCGGCGGCGGGGTACCCGGTGCTCGCGACGGGCGTCTTGTCGTCGGCCGGGGATGCGGGCGTGTCGGCTGCGGGGCGCGTGGCCGGAGCCGGAGCGTCCACCGCCGGCAGCGGCACGCCATCGACCGCCGCCTTGACCTCATCGTAGCCCAGGGACTCACGCTCGATCAGCGCCTCGGCCAGACGCTTGAGCGCGTCGTGGCGCTCGGTGATGATCATCTTGGCGCGCGTGTACTGGTCCATGACGATGCGCCGCACCTCGGCGTCGATGCTCTGGGCGGTCGCCTCGGAGTAGTTCGAGGACTTCTGGATGTCGCGACCCAGGAAGGGCTCGGACTCGTGCTTGCCGTAGGCGATCGGGCCCAGCAACTCGCTCATGCCCCACTCGCACACCATCTTGCGCGCCAGGCTGGTGGCCACCTCGATGTCGTTGCCGGCACCGGTGGTCATCTGACCGTCTAGGGCGACCTCCTCCGCGATGCGACCCCCCATGAGGATCGCGATGCGAGCCTCGGCATAGGTGCGGTCGAGGTTGTGCCGGTCCTCTTCGGGGAGCTGCTGAGTCACGCCGAGGGCTTGGCCCCGCGGGATGATCGTGACCTTGTGAATCGGGTCGACGCTCTTGGGCGGCAGCGCCATCGCCACCAGCGTGTGCCCGGCCTCGTGCCAGGCGGTGGTCTTCTTTTCTTCCAAAGAGAGCATCACGCTCTTGCGCTCGGCGCCCATGAGGACCTTGTCCTTGGCGTATTCGAAGTCGCGCGCCATGACCATGTCCCGGCCGTCTTTGGCGGCCGTCAGCGCCGATTCGTTGACCAGGTTCTCCAGGTCGGCGCCCGAGAAGCCCGGCGTACCGCGAGCCACGATCGACAGGTCGACGTTGTCGTCGACCGGCACCTTGCGGGTGTGCACGTCGAGGATCATCTCGCGACCGCGCACATCCGGCAGCCCGACCATGATGCGGCGG